>JAQVNT010000004.1 GCA_028702975.1 Candidatus Delongbacteria bacterium | reverse complement strand
CATCGGGAAGAAGAAGCCCTGTCCCGGTCGAGGGATCCGAGTTCGATGTTGAGCTCGATTATATTCTCGGAGCGATCGGCCAGAAGACGGATGTTGATTTTGTGGAAAACATAAATCCGCTGGCGGACGGCGAGTTCAAGCTTAACAGGTGGGGCAACATCGAAGCGGACGAAAGGACGCTCCAGACCGGCGTGCCGAGCATTTTTGCGGCGGGTGACGCGGTCACGGGAGCCGCAACACTGATCGAGGCGATCGCGCAGGGCAGGCGGGCGGCAGCGAGCTGCCACCAGTTCCTGACGGGTCAGGCTGTTGTCGGGGAGCCGGGCGAATTCGTGAGCAAACGCGATAATTTCGCGGAACAGGACCCCGCTGATTATAAACCGGAATACGAACCGCAGTTCAGGGAGGAGATGCCCGTTCTGCCCGCCAACATGAGGAAGAACTTTAACGAGGTCGAGCTGGGCTACACCTGCGATCAGGCGTCAAAAGAAGTTAACAGATGTCTGGAATGCGGATGTGACGCTTATTTTACCTGCGATCTGAAAAAATACTCAACTGAATACGGTATCGACCAGCAGAAATACGGCGGTTCGTTCCAGAAATACAAGACCGATTATTCTCATCCTTATATCGAGATAGACAACAACAAATGTATTCTCTGCTCAAGGTGCGTCAGAGTTTGTAAGGAGATCGTCGGCGCCAATGCTCTCGGCCTTGTGAACAGGGGCTTCGACACCTATGTCGCTCCGGCGCTCGGGAACTCTCTGACCGAAACTCCCTGCGAATCCTGCGGTATGTGTATCGACACTTGTCCGACCGGAGCTATCTCCGAGAACAAACAGTTCAAGCCGGGTCCGTTCAGGACTTCAGTTTATGAATCTGTCTGTAACTTCTGCTCATTAGGCTGCGGGATCGAGATACATCACAAAGGCGGTTTCGTCATAAGCGTGAGCGGAAGAAAAACCCCGGCAAATCCTGAAGGGAATATCTGCAGGTACGCAAAATTCGGATACAAATATCTCAACGATAAGAGCAGAATTACAAAACCTGTGGTCAAAGAAGGCGGGAAATGGAAGGAAGTCAGTTTTGAACAGGCTTATAATATCATAGCGGAAAAAGTCAAAGCAGTAAAACCGGAAGAGAACTCTTTCATGGCCGGGGGAAGACTGACGAACGAAGAACTTTACCTGACTTCAAGGCTCGCGAAAGAAGCCGTAAAGACCTGTAACATTTCCTCATTCCTTTATCACGGCAGAGAAGAAGCCTTCAGGAATAGCTGGTTCGCCAACGCGTCATTCGATGATCTCGATAAAGCCGGAGCGGTTTATTTCATAGGTTCGGAGATCGACAAAGAGAACGCTGTTCTCGGTTTCAGACTGAACTCTCTCAGGCAGGATAAGGGTCTGAAAATGGTCAATATCCACAAAGCTGACGATTCTACCCTGAACAAAAAATGCGACTGCACGGCCAAAGTGTCTTCCTACTACAATTTCGTCAAAGCCATGAACTACGTGATAGTGAAAGACAACCTCGTCAACAAAATGTTTTTAGACGGGAACACGGAAGGTTTCGAAGCTTATTCGGCAGATCTTCTAAAAAATGACTTAGCCTCACTTTGCGGAAAAGCGGGAGTGACAGAGGAAAAAGTCAGAAAAGTCGTTAAGCACTACAACGAAGAGACGAACGCGATCATTATATTCAATGAAAAGAACATATCGTCACCGGGAGTGAAAGAGATATTCAACCTAGCGCTTTTAACGGGAAAACTCGGCAAGACAGCAAACGGCGTAATAGCTCTGAAAGAGAAAAACAACGCACAGGGACTGTTCGATATGGGAATTTACTGCGGCTGCGAAGACTGCTCCTGCGACCACTCGAAGATCAAAAATATCTTCATCTTTGGAGAAGACCCGGTCGGATGCTCGGCTGATAAGAAAACGGCTCAGATGCTTGACGGTGCCGAATTCAAGGTCGTTTCTGATTACTTCATGACTGAGACAGCGAAAATGGCAGATGTTATACTTCCAGCATCATTACCGATAGAAACAGGCGGATCTTTCTCGAACACTCAAAAACGCCTCGTCACATTCGAAGCTGTGGCAGAACCTAAGGCCGTGCTGTTCAAAGATCAGCTTTTATCGATAATGGAGAAAATCGGCGTGAAAGCTGAATACGCTTCGAACGAGGATATCCTGAAAGAAGCCATAGCGAAAAATCCCGCTCCGGCCGATCCCGAAGAAGCGAAATTCGCTTTCGAATCCGGCGGAGAATGCGTTAGCGCCATGTACAAGCACGGCTGCGACATCATTGTCAAAATGGCTGACGGCGAGTTCGCGGAGAAGCTGAAAAAATAGCTATCACACCTATCAAATTCAAAAGGGGCTTTAACAGCCCCTTAATTTTTTCAAAAAATGTGAGAAAAAAATAATCAAAAAAAACGCTTGACTTTCCATTTTTTTTTTTTCTATAATATAGCATATCCGGTAAATGAATCCGGTCATATAAAGTAGTGTAGCTGTATAGCATTTGCGAAAGTAGGGATATTGTTTATTATTCCTCCGAAATAAAGTATAATTCCCGTCAGATATTATTAAAGAACGGGAATTTGTCGTAGTATGAAATACAAGGATGAATACTGGAGGTACATGATAGTAACAGAAAAAAATAAAAAGCGCTGTTTTCAATCCGGGACCCAATACATTTTCATCTTTTTACTTTTGCTTCATTTCGATTCATTCAGCTTCACAACTTCCAACACAGGCATTATTTATGAAATGAGCGATTTTGAGGCATTATCTGACAGTGTTTCATTCAACAGCGCTTCCAACTTGTACGATATTATATGCAATATCACGATTCTTGATAATGATACGCTTAAATTAAATCCTGGGGAAACGCTTAAATTCTACTCGACGGGATTAAGAATATACGGAACTCTCAAGGCAATCGGAGAAGAGGATAATAAAATAATGATCGGCGATCCTGATCATTCGTTGTATGTTTGGGGCGAAAGAGTTGACGGTATCATTTTCAGGCAGACATCTCAATTCGGTGAAAGCATCCTGAAATACTGCATTATTAACGGAGTGCAAAGAGATTGGCTTGACGGATTCGGAGGTATAATCTGCATTGATTCATCACCGATAATCAATCATTGCGAAATAAAAAACATCCCGAGGCATGATATAGAAACCGGTGGTGTTGTCGGCTTTGTCTGCAAGGGTACGAGCTATCCGATCATTTCGAATACTGATTTTTCATATATACAAGGTATAGCTGTCTTCTGCGGTACTCAAGGTTTATTTCAGGATTCAGAGAATTATCCTTCACCGTCGATGATCAACTGCAACATTTATTCCAGTGTTACTGGATTCTACTATGATATCTGTGATTACGATATCGTTATATTTCAGGGCGGTTTTTTAGATAACTGCTATCTGTCAGGTGATATGACACTGGGCGGTCCGATGGATACCGTTGGAGACGGCATATGTAATACGACTTCAACGAACTCGTTCAGGAGGTACGGATATGTTGACGGAGTAGTTAATCCCGCAAGCAGCCCTGTAACTTCAATTGACGAAGATGATATTCTTCCGACAACTTCAAAAATATTACAACTCGACAGAAACTATCCGAACCCGTTTAATCCTGTAACTACGATAGAATATTCCATTTTAAAAAATACTGATGTCAGCCTGTTTATATTCAATACAAAAGGAGAGACCGTAAAGAGAATACTTGAGAATAAACCCCATGAAAAAGGTAATTATAGTTCTGGATGGGACGGAAAAAATGATGCGGGACAGGCCGTTTCTGCCGGAGTGTATTTCATAAAGCTGTTCAATGCTGAGGAAACTATGATAAAACAGGCAGTATTGGTAAAATAATGATTCATTTTCGTCACTTGTATCGTAATGGGAGGTACAAATTGAAGTTAAAAATAATAATAATCCTGATATCAGTAATATTCAAACTGTGCAACGGTCAGTTTGCAGGCGGATCGGGCACTGCAGAAGACCCATATCAGGTGGCAACTGCTGAGCACTTGAACAATGTTAGAGATTACCTTGAATCCCATTTTATACAGACAGCCGACATTGATCTTGGAGTGCCGCCGTGGAATGAAGGAGAAGGCTGGGAACCGATAGGATATGATTACACAATTGCTTTTAAAGGAGTGTATGACGGCAGAAATTATCTAATTCAAAATCTAATAATAAGAAAGGATTCACTAAATAATGTAGGATTGTTTGGATGTGCCAGATACTCGACATTTAGAAATATCTACTTAACAGGAGCTGATATCTTAGGATACAGATTCGTAGGCATATTAGTGGGTCGGAATATAAACACACTGATTGAAAATTGTCATACTACAGGACAAGTTTTCGGATTTAATAATGAGATAGGTGGTATTGTAGGCAGTAACTATGAATCTTCAAAAATTATTCTTAGTTCTTTTCAGGGAAACATAAAAGGATACAGATTTGTTGGTGGTATTGCAGGGAGTAATTCTCTTTCTGAAATTGTAAAGACATTTTCTGTCTGTGTTATTGAAGGAAGCGAAAATGTTGGTTGTTTATCAGGCGATAATTCGAATTCAAATATCGATAATTGTTACTCATATGGTGAAGTTATTGGTACTTTGGATGATACCGGAGGGTTAATCGGATATAACAAGAGTTCTACAGTTTCAAATAGTTATTCAACAAGTCTAGTCTCTGGCGAATCATCAAACAAAGGCGGCCTGATAGGTTATTTATCAATGTCCACAACGACCAGCAGTTACTGGGATATTGAAGCAAGCGGAATAGAGATATCTGCGGGCGGAGAAGGCAGGACTACTGATCAGATGACGAATTCATATTCATCCGATACCTGTGTTGACTGGGATTTTGAAAATATATGGGCGGATGATGTTACCGGAATAAACAACGGTTATCCGATACTTCAGTGGCAGTTGCCGCAGGACGCACCGGGCAAACCAACTGATTTTTTAGCAACGGCATATCCTGAAGGCGGCTTTGGTGTTGACATGTCGTGGGCAAATCCTGTCAACCTGATAAATGGAGAGCCTTTAACTGAGCTATCCGCCATTCATGTTTACAGGAACTTTGACCTGATCTACACAATAGAAAATCCTGTCCCCGGAGCATCAGAGCAGTTTACCGATCTGCCTGTCATAGCGGATTATTACACTTATAAGGTTGTCGGAGAAAATTCCGCAGGATACGGTCTGCCGGCACTGCAGAAGGACTTGATGGTCGGCCTTTTCTTTGGAGGTTCAGGAACGAAGTCAGAGCCTTATCTTGTGGCTAATGCAGATCATCTTAACAATGTCAGGAAATATCTGTCGTCTTATTATCTGCAGATTTCGGATATTGATCTTGCAGGGTCAGAGTATGAGAGCGGCTGGGTACCTATAGGCAGTTACAAGACACCTTTCAACGGAAACTATAACGGAAACGGTCACAAAGTCAATAATGTTACGGTAATTGTTCCAAACGGAAAATATCTCGGCTTCTTCTCGTATGTAAATAGAGCTGAGGTCTATGACCTTAAGCTCGAAAATGTAAACATCTCAGGCTTTGAATACATAGGCGGGTTCGTAGGGACTGCAGTAAATTCTAATATACATGACTGCGGAGTAACAGGATCGGTATCCGGTACAGGCGATTACATAGGCGGTTTTGCAGGCAATAATTTCAGGTCAAGGATAGAGAAGTCTTATTCGCATAGTGATGTTACCGGCAATGTATATACGGGCGTTTTTGTCGGATTTAATTACAACAGCTCAAAGATATATAACTGCTACAGCAGAGGCAATGTTGCCGGAAATGATTATGTCGGCGGTTTTTCCGGCGGGAATACATTTTCGACGATACAGAAATCATATTCTGCAGTGATAGTGAACAGTAGTGGAGCCTGTTCGGGCGGCTTTTCCGGAAGTGATGAAGGAAACGATATATCCGTCAGTTATTGGGACAAAAATATCAGCGGTATGGAAATATCAGCCGGAGGTTTCAGCAGATCAACATCAGATATGACTTATCCTTATGATTCAAACACTTATGTTGACTGGGATTTTAGCCAGATATGGCAGGCTGACACGGATAACCGCAACGGCGGCTATCCGTATCTGTCAAAACTCGGAACGGGCATACAGGAAGAAATCACATCTTATCTGCCAAATACCATTCAGCTGTTTCAGAATTATCCTAACCCGTTCAATCCTGTAACTTCGATAGAATACAGTATATTAAAAGACACTTATGTAAGCCTGTTCATTTTCAATACGAAAGGAGAGACCGTAAAGAGAGTATTTGAGAATAAGCCCCTTAATACGGGCAAGTATTCTGCCGTATGGGACGGAAGAAATGATACAGGTCAGTCAGTTTCAGCAGGTGTTTATTTCATTAAGCTGTTTAATGATGAGGAAACGATGATAAAACAGGCAGTATTGGTTAAATAAAACAGGGAGGTAACCGGAAAATAACTTCAGATCGCTCATCATCGCCGTATTATCGCACCCAAATACTTTATTACGGCAAAAAATCGTCGGTTGCCGCCGATTCCTCCCTATAGGTAAATATACGGGAGTTCTGCGGTAACTTCAACAGAATAGTTAATGTAAAAAAGGAGCGCATCATGTTGAGTAAAAGTACCGCGGCTCTGTTGTTTTTGGGCGCAATAATCCAAAGCATCTTCTGTGCCGAATGGATGGATTTCGGGAACGGAGGCAAAGCAAATCAGGAACCTTTACAGGTTTTTTCGGGAACTAACGGAGTTCATGCGGATTTCTACGGAGTAAAGCACTTTCAGACAACTGCTGACGACGGATTGACTTATGACCGTCTTGAGTTTACGGGAAAGAACGGTCTTTCGATGGCGATAGGGTTTCCCCAGGTTCCTTTAAGCACCTTTTATATTGAGGTATCTTCGGATAATCCGTCTGTGATCGTAACCCCGGGCGATTATGTCATCTACGAAAACTATAATCTGTATCCCTCCCAGAAATTCGGAGAAGATTATGTTGGTGCGCCCGAGCCGGAATTTGAAAAGAACCTTGAAGCGTATGGTACGGATAAATTCTATCCGGAAATACTCGCAGAGATCAAAAAACCTTTGACGATGAGAGGCAGAAAGATATCAACGGTCGCTTTTTATCCGGTACAGTACAATCCTGTGACGAAACAGCTTAAAGTCTATACAAGCCTTGATGTGACCGTACCTGAAGCTACATCCGGGCCGAATGCAAAGGACAGCTATGTCTTTGACTCCATATTAAAATCGTTCGTAATAAATTACGAGTCTCCGGCAGTCCCAAATCAGCAAGCGAATATGCTGATAATTACCCCAGACGAATTTTATGAAGATCTCCTTCCCTTTAAGGAATGGAAAGAGAAATTGGGCATTAAAACGAAGATTGTGACGAGGTCCAATCTTAACTATCTAGGATTCAATTGGGATGCAGATGATGAACCGAACTCTACTTATGATCATATTGACGGATACATCAAGTCGGAGTACGACGGGCCGAATCCGCCGGATTATCTGCTGATCGTGGGGGATACAGGAAATGATCCCGATCCGCATGTGCCTGTGCATTATGTAACAAGAGATACAGATTACTGGTATGAAGTAGGTACAGATTTTTATTACAGCACAATGGATTTGAGCGACGCCATAAACGAATTCGGTTTATACGACTTACCAGATATTTTTATTGGAAGAATCTCAGCAGAAAACGAAGATCAACTACAAGTTATTCTTTATAAAATCATGAATTATGAAGATGATCCATTTGTTAATGACACAGACTGGTATGAACAAGTACTGGTGGCATCTTATTTCCAAGATTGTAATTATTATGAAGATACTCAAGTAGTATTTTCGGATGGATATGAAGACAGATTTTTTGTTTATGCGACAGAGAGCATCAGCGGAATGATCAGCAGTCAATATAATATAAACAAAATTTATTGCAATAAGTATGTTGGACATCCTATGTCACTTCCGCCTACATACTATTATAATGGTGATCCGATAACTCCCGGGCTTCAATTTACTGGAGCAACAACGGATGTAATAAACATGATAAATGAAGGAACTTTTTTAGTCAATCATCGTGATCATGGTACCTCGGGAAATTACTATACCGGACTAGAAAATATTGGTGACACTAAAGCTACAGAAGGTTGGGTACACCCAGTATTTTCAGATGGTCATATAGATTTATTGTGTAATGGAGAAAAATTACCGGTAATGTTTAGCATTAATTGCATGACAGGCTGGTTTGATGGTGAAACTGATGGTAATTCTCGATACGATTTAGAAAGTTTAGGAGAGCTGCTTCTGAGGAAGGAAAATGGTGGCGTTGTCAGTTTTATTGGGTCATCAAGGGCAAGTAGCAGTGGTTATAATGATGTATTAAGCATTGGTCTAAACTCATCGCTTTTTTTCCCTACGAATAAAACTTACACTCAAGGATATGTGCTGAATTCCGGTAAGATGTCGATGTATAATTATTATATAATTCCTGGTGGGCGGGGGTGGTTTGATCCTCCGTATTATTCGGAATTGAAAAATCGCATTCAATTTGAAGGATTCCATCTATTAGGCGATCCAACAATGGAGATCAGAACTGAGATCCCGATCAAATTAGTTCTCGATATCAATTATAATGAAGATTTTGTGGTCGTAACAAATCAGGTAGGAGAGCCTCAGGAATTAGCAAAAGTTGTATTTAGAAGTTCGGATTCATATATAGTAAAGATAACAGGAGCAGATGGCATTGCATCTTTTGAGGAGGATATAAATTATGGATCTGAGATTAGCGCAGTAGCGCACAATACCATACCTGCTTATAATCACATCGTCAAAACTGATGAAACATGGACAGAAAAAGATATCCGAGGTGATGTTATTGTTTTACCTGGCGCTACTTTGTCAATTTCAGGTGAACAGATGTTACCAAGAAACGAAAAAATAATTGTGATGGGAACTCTGTATTTGGATTACACATCCTATTTGCTTATGCAACAAAATTCTGAAATAATTGTGAAAGCGGGTGGTAGGTTGATTTTAGACCCAAATTCGATCGTTCAAGTGGGAGAAGGCGCAAAGATAACGATTCAAAACGGAGTTACCCTGACACTTGACGGAGTAACGATCAACGGAATGGATTGGGCGGGAATAAATACAGAACCGGGAAGCACTCTATACGCAAGATATTGCGCCTTCACCGGAGCTGAAACGGCTATAAGCGGCATTCCGGCAAAACTCTCTGTGTCTAACTGTACTTTCACTGACTGTACAAACGGCATCGAGCTTACCGCGTGCAACGATTTCAGGATCATCAGAAATACTTTTACGGGTAAAGGAGAAGGCACGGCGATTACGGTAACTCAGTCGAACGGATGGATCAACAACAATATTGCTTCTAATTTCCGCAAAGGGGTGAATGTGATTTCCTGCTCTCCGCTCATGGTTCAAAATACGATCACGAACAATGTTCTGAACGGAGTTTATACTGCCGGATACAACACTTATCCTCAGATGTACAATCCTATTCAGGAAGCAAGCCTAAAAAGTACCGGTGAAGACTTGGGCATTGATGACAGAGAGCTTAACAATACCATCTATAACAACGGAATAAGCTATGTCCCTCCTTTGGGTTTTATTAGTAGAGCTTCCCAGCTTTATATGGTATCAGACAGCAATATATACCTGAACGAAGGTATGAATAATATTTATTCTGACGGAAATTCTGTTCCATGCATAAGAACACTCGGACTTATTCAAGAAGGAGTTATACCGAGACCGATCCTGATCTATGCTCCAGAAAATTACTGGGGATCGAACGTAAACGACTCATTTTTCGCGCTGTCTGAGCCGTATTATCTTGACTACAGTAATTACTCGACCTCTCCTTACGGTTTTTTACCGTTAACATCAACAGTACCGGACAATGATCAGTCTTCAAAATTTCTTTCCAAAGCTCTTGAAGCAGAACTTGACGGGAAGTACGATAAAGCGATAAAAACATACGAAAGAATAATTGAAAAATATCCTGACAGTTCCGAAGCTTTGGTTGCTTACGCGAAACTGCCTGACAGCTATACTCAGGAATCGTTGAGCATTGAGCCTCTGATCGAGATGTACGATATGAATATCGCTGACGAGAACTCAAATAAGAAATTCTTCAAAGAACTTAAAGTATCTTCGCATATAAAGGCAAAGAATTATGATACCGCGATCGCTTTATCGGAAGAGATGAAACTTGAAGCTGGAACTGAAGATGAGATCATTCTGTGCGACATTGATATTGCAATAGCAAACATGCTCAAAAATGCGGAGAATAAAGGAAAATTAAGAACTGAGTCAGTTACAACCGATATTTCATCACTTCTAGACAAGCTGACCGGCGGTGAAGATAAGGGCGAACCTGCGGATATTACGGATGCAGTGATACCTGAAACAAGTAAGCTTTATCAGAATTATCCGAATCCGTTCAATCCTGCTACGCAGATCAAATTCGATCTGGCTAAAACAGGTAACGTTCAGTTAAGCGTTTATAACGTGAACGGTCAGAAAGTAGCCGAACTTTCAAATGGTGTAATGAATGCAGGAACTCATTCTGTTGAGTTCGATGGAAGTAATCTGAATTCCGGAGTTTACTACTACACTCTTGAAGCTGCAGGCAGTTCATTGGTGCAGAAGATGGTTCTTATGAAATAATTATCACATCTGTTAAATTCAAAGGGGCTTTCGCAGCCCCTTTTTTATTGTTCGATATTTAATATCTGATTGACTTTGTCGATCTTTATGGTGCGGGTCCCGCCGGACGGGAACCGTATTTCGAGCGTGAAGCCGGACGATTCTTTTCCGAGGCCGAAATGCTGGACTAAAGAATGCTGATTCGTAGATCCTTTGCCGCCCTGAATCTCGCGGATGAGGCTGATATTTTCGTTATACAGCCTGAGTCTTGTTCCGGTCCCGTCGCAGTTGTCTTTCCCTTTGACCCTGACCTCGAGCCAGTTCCCCGGCCGCGGCGCCTCGTTAATGAAAAGCTGTATCTTGCCGCCGGCTACAAGCATATCCAGATCGCCGTCATTGTCAATATCGGCATAAGCGACACCCCAGCCGTTGTAGTGCCTCGTGCCGGACAGGTAGGTCACATCCCTGAATGTTTTGTTCCCGTTGTTCATGTATAAGAACGACCGCCTGCCTTCGTAAACACAGTTGATGTACAGGTCAAGATATCCGTCGTTGTCCAAGTCACCGAAAGCAGGCTCGGAATGCGTCTCCTCGTACCTGATCCCCGCCTCTCTCCGGATGTCTTTGAAACCCTGCATCTCGTTCACTTTGTTTTCGTAAAGCATGGTCATATTTGAAAAATCGATGTACCTGGGGTGAGCCAGGTTAGCGGTGATCAGGTCAAGGTCGCCGTCGTTGTCAATATCACCCCATTCCGAACCTATAGTATGACCCCACCAGCCGTCAGTCTCGTCTCCGGCGACACCGTATTCCAATGCAGCGTTCTTAAAATTACCCAGACCGTCATTCTTAAAAAGGAAATTTTCGGTCAGTCTGTAGTTCGAAACGTAAATGTCAGCGCTTCCGTCGTTGTTGAAATCTCCCGTACTGACGCCTCTTCCGGCCCTGTTCTTTCCGTCAGCGGGCAGAATATTTGAAAGATCTGTCATGTTCCTGAATTTACCGCCGCCCGTCCCAAAGAAGATTTCATCCTTTTCGTAAACATAATCCTTCTCATAATTGGCAAAATAGATGTCAAGATGCCCGTCTTTATTCAGGTCGGCGATACCGATTCCTTCTGTCGAAACGCCGTTGTCCGAGACCGTTCCTTCGCCTGTCGATTTTCGGAAAACACCGCTGTCGTTCAACCATACATATTCAGGGTCTTTAGTAATAATGTCCAAGTCGCCGTCATTGTCAAAGTCGCCCCAGAGGCCTCCGTTGGCCTGAATGTTTTCAGGAAATGCCGTCGATGTAACTTCTCTGAACGATCTCCCGCTTTCATTCTTAAACAGCCTTCTTCCGTCAAGCAGCATATCCTGATAACCGTCACCGTCATAATCGCCCCATGCTATTCTTGAGGCGCTGATATCCCCAAGACCGAAGTCATCCGTACGGTCGTTGAATATCACTTCACTAAAACCGGTGCGTTTTCTGATATCATTTAAGATCTCTGATGAATTTTTGTGAGAACATACTTCATTGTGGAGCGAATCGCATAATTTCCAAACATTCCTCGAGTCTCCTGCTATAAGAGCTTTGGCTATGTAGGCCAAAGATCTGTCTTTATCTCCTGTTTTAGAATAAAGTTTTCCAAGGAGGTAGTAAGGCCTGCAGAGAGTGGTCTCGTCATCAACGCCCAACAGGTTGTTGTCGGTTATTTCATAAAGAATCTGCTGAGCGAGGTCGAACTTATTGATATCTGTCAGCATTTCACCGAGATACGATCCTGAGGATATTTTCGCGCTTCGTTTTTCAAGCTCCCATTCCATAACGGGATAATGTTCGGCTTTCTTATATGATTCAGACCTGAGATAACCGATTATTGCCGATTCAAGGGCTTTCAAAGTATCCTTCAGATCAATATAGTAATACCTCGAAGAAGTTGTATAAGGCAGATAGTCTTCAGAGAACTCTTTCTGAAAATCCGTCAGGGATTTTACAAGATTTTCCCGGTCTTTTATCGAGCTCAGAGAATTGATGTAATACTGATAAAGCGTTCGCCGCCATGTCGTTTCAGGATACTTTTCCAGCATATCCGCAACGATCTTTACTTTTGCGCTGTCATCAGTCCATACAGGATACATCCTTTCATAAAATTCTGACGATGCAAGGTCGAACGTTTCTTTTGACCGCGGGTACTTTGTAAGGATAGTATTTTTTACTTTTTCTGCATGAACAGTATCATTTGAAGAGAGAAATTTTATGTATGACTTATAGAGAAGCTCGTTTTCGGGCACACCCGGTTCTGCAATCTGTTTACGGATGCTGCATGATGTTAAAAATATCACTGCGGTAAGAGTTAAGAAAATGTGTTTCATTTGTGCTCCCCTGATGCTGAAAGTATTTTACTTCAACAACACTCCCCAGTGCCGCTAAATAATAAAACAATAATTGTTGAAAAAGGCAAGGAAATTAATAAGTTTCACACCTTCATACTTGCATTCTTAAGGTAGAAGGGCTATTATTCTCAATATTTAATAAGAGTGTTATACTGACAAATGCTCGTAAGAAAGCTGAAATACCCTCCTGAATTCAAGAAAGATGTCTGCGAGACAGCTAAGAAAGAAAACATTATTTGCGCAGCAAAAGCTTTTGGTTTAACAAGAAAAACTGTAAGTAAATGGCTGAGAATATATATAAAAAGCGATGTGACAGGCCTTTCTGTAAGAAAAATAAGATTTGATTCCGGGTCAGGTCTGATAAATCCGAAAACCGCGTCAAAAATATTTAAATTTAAAAAGAAATATCCGAAAGCTACTTATGAAGATATAAAGAAAAAATTCTGCCTTGACTGTTCACCTGCTCTGATATCGAGAAAACTTAAATCAATTAAGCGGGAGTTTGAAAAAAAAGGCGCAAAAAAGAGAATATTCTATCTTGGTTACCGTGTGTACAGAGGGGTCAACAAAAGTATCTCAAAATTCAGGCTTGAGTTATATGATGATCTCAGCGGTCTATACTATCTAAGTCATTCAGACGGGATAAGTAAAAATTACTTCAGCAGTTTTGTAAGAGATGTTAAATTCTGTCTTGAAAAGGAAGGATACAACAGCGCTGTAAGCAGGATCATTTCAAATGTTAAATATCTCTATGATGATTTGCAGGGGATTCCCGTTGAATATGACTGCGGGTCGAAACATAAACTTTCAAGGATCAAGCCAAAAATCGGATATGACATTCCGATCAATATTTCTTCAAAGATAAGATATTTGTGTGTGAACATGGAACCTGCAGAGAACGAAAAAGCTATATGCGTCGCAGAGAAACGAACCGCAGCGCTTATGCAGTTATTTGCCGACAGCATTAACAAATTCGGTGATGAGTTTTATAAGTTATACGACCTTGATAATGCTCTTAGGTCATACAGGAATTTATATGATCTTTCATACGGCGATGACAGAAAAAAATCTCACATGATCAGGTCGCTGTACAGACAGGCTGACATTTATTACCATAAGGATAAATATACGACAACAAAACAGATATTATATGAACTTGTTTCATCGAAAGACAGATGCTGCGAAAATTATAACGAAGGTCATATTTACTATTATCTGGGTAAAATCTCAGAGCTGGAGAATGATCTTGCTGATAGTCAAAAGTACTTCTCAAAGGCATCTAAGATATTTTATGCGTCAGGAAAGGAGTTTTACTTTGATTATTTAAAATCCTCGATAAATAAGAATATCGTTTCGGGTATGTTTAGGTCGGCGCTGGATATCGCTAATAAGTTTGTGAAGAATGCACTGACTAAAGGTGATCATCTTCTGATTTGCTCTGCTTATGATCTGAGAGGGAGGGTGTACTTTTTAAAAAAACAATACGGCAATGCTCTAAAAGACTTCGGTTTACAGATGGAGTCGGCAAGGGAGAACGGTCTATCGGGAGAAGAGATCAAGGCTATAAGCAATCTTCTCAGCGTGTATGTACTTGGCGCGGACGCGGAATTTGAGAAGATCGAAAATATGATCTCGAGAGCTGAGTTTTTATCTAAGTTTATTAATGATGAAACTCTGATGAATCACATCTATCAGCTGCTCGGAAATCATTATTTCTATAAAAAAAAATATCTTAAAGCCGTGGAGTGTTATGATAAGACAACAAGGTATTATCTGATAAAAAAGAATTTCATGAATTATTCAGCGAGCAGACATTACCTCGGACTTTCATTTTTTTATATGGGTAAATACAGCGAAGCCGCAGCCGTATTTAAAGAGGTCTCCGAACTTGAACTCAGTGATCTTGAGTTCAGGATACATTCTATGAATTTTGCCGGCCGGTCATTAATGTATCTGAATAAAACGCGTGAAGCTTTGTCATATTTCAAGCTTTCTGCAAAGAACGCGCTTCTCTCAGGTAACGGCAGTATGCATGGCGACGCTCTGAAGTGTATAGGAAAACTATACAAAACTGAAGGAAATTATAAGAAATCCACCGCATACTACTCCAGAGCACTGAGACTTTTTAAAAAGCTTTACAGAACAGGCAGAAATGAGTTTACTAAGGGAAATATTGAAGAATGCAGGGAAAATTTGCAGGAATTAGAAGTTCTCAAATAATTGATAAATACAATAAATATTAAAATCGTCGCGCCTGAGAAAAGGGTATTTTATCTGTAAAGAATACGCCATGTATTGACACCCCCCCCCTATTTTGTTTATTTTGCTTGCTGAAATAAGATATCAGGAGGCAAAATATGAAGAAATTTTTATGTGCAATAGCGGTCATCGGATTTTTGATTTTGACACCGCTTTACGGAGACGGCGATCCTTTTTATCCCGACTGGGCATTGATAAACGGGGTATGGATTTATACCGGAACGGAAGTACCCCCCCCGCCCCCTCCTCCATTACCGCCTTCGCCAAAATAATCAAAAAGGAGAGTATCGTGAATAAAAACAAAGATGCAAGAACCGTGATTGAAAAGAAAAAAAAAATTAACAACGCAAAATCCTGCAAACCAGTAGAAAAAAAGAGAAAGATCATCACCGGAGATCCCGAATCATAAAGCAGGTTGGTCACATAGTCTAGAGGTCAGGACGCGTGGATTTCATCCACGAGACTGAGGTTCGAGCCCTCATGTGATCACACTGAGCATAATCCGGCCGATTATGAAGTAAAAAAACAAAAAAAGGAATGAAATGGATAGTGGTAAGTTGAAGTTAATATCTAAAATTCTTAATGAAGTTGCAGAAGACCTTGTTTTCAGATATTATGAGGAGAAAAAAGAAGCAGAAACAGGTTTGATGACTGGGAAATCCGGAGCTTCATTATATCTGTTTCATTATTCAAAATATTCAAAGAATGAAAAATACAAAAAATACGCCCAAACTTTGTTAGAGGAAGTTTTCGAAGATATAAATTCAGGGAAATATTATTCACCTTTTTGTGGTGGTTTAGCCGGAGTATGTTGGACGATTATTCATCTTGTTGAAAATGGGTTTATTCATAAAGAAAATCTTGAAGTCCTGGATGAGCTTGACGACTATCTGAATAAATCGATGAACGATTTTATCAGTCAAAATTATTTTGATTTTCTTCACGGTGCATCAGGGATAGCATATTATTTTTCTAAAAAAGCGGAAAGGAATCCAGCATCAACATCAAAATACCTGGAGTACTATGTTAAGAAACTGAATGAATATGCGGTGTATAATGAAACAGATGGAACTGCTAAAATTATCTCAAATATATATGATGCGGACAGTAAACCTGTCAAAGTATTCAACTTAAGTTTGTCACACGGGATATCCAGCCTTGTAATTGTCTTATCGTCAATAAAAAAAACAATTGGTTTCTCAGAAGAACTCGACAGGTTGATCAACGGATTTATCAATTTTATTATAATTAACAAAAACATCTCAAAAACAGATAATAACTCATTATATCCGGGTACAGTTCCCTTAACATCACAGAGAAAAAACATTGCTGTTCCGAGCCGGCTGGGATGGTGTTACGGTGATATAGGAAACGGTTATGCTTTTATTAGCGGGGCGAGTGTTAACGGATCAAAATCTTATCTCTATAACACTAAAGCAGAGGAGATATTTCTTAATTTACAAAAAAGAAAAGAACCAAGTTTACAGGCTATAAACGATGCCGGAATTTGTCACGGATCAGCCGGTATGGTTTGTATGTCACGATCTTTAAATGAATTATATAAGCAAAATGTCTATAAAGATCTTGAGGATTACTGGATAGACATTACATTGGAATTTTATAACAGAAAAAACGGATTGGATGGCTTTTCAAGATTCATCAATAATGAATATGAATATGACATTTCATTTTTATCCGGAACCACAGGTGTAGCGATGTCATTACTAACTTCAATAGATTCGAAAACCGCTAAATCGAATTGGCAAAAATTACTTTTAATAACTTAACCCGTTTCGGCCGGCGGTATAAAATAGAAAAATAAAAAAAGGAGTGAATCATGAAAAAACTGACACTGAACAAAGAAACAATCGCTAATCTGAACAGCGATCAGGCGAGTAAAATAGCTGGGGGAGCGCTAACATATTTGAGCGCTTGCTATTGCTCAGGAAGATCAGAGCAGGACCCTAAATGTTATACAGACTGTCCCCAGTACTGTATATATACGGATGGGTGTATTCCTACTACAACATGCCTTTAGCGGGTGAATTATGAAAAAACTTGCACTCAATAAGGAAACGATAGCTGCCTTGAACGGAATTCAGATGGCTGGACTTAACGGCGGCGCAACTGTTCTTTTAACAACTGAATATTCAAAATGTGATACGATGTGTCCTACCGAATGTTATCAGACGTGGTGTAATTCATGCAATCCCACATACTGCGAGACAGTATGTGGCCCTATATGTCCGGATACGCTTGACTGCCTAACTCACAGGTGTAACTAAAAGGAGTGAAACATGAAAAAACTTGCACTCAATAAGGAAACAATAGCTGCCTTGAACGGAATTCAGATGGCAGGATTTAACGGCGGCGCAACACTTCCATTGACAACTGCACCTACAAGATGCCCGACAACGTATTGTGTAACAGAATGTGATACAATATGCTGGCTAACGAATTGTGACACCTGTGATACACAATGTTACTATACTTGTGATCCGACATGTACAACATGGGATTCGTCCTGCTGTTGATTTAAACTGATATGACCCGGAAGCCCGGGTCATATCTTTAATTATAAGTGCGTAAAATTACTTCAACTAACAAAAAAAAAATTGGTCAGTGATGGTGAAAAAAATATATGAAGTTTTTGATGATTTTATATTTCGTTCCCCGGTATATCCATACAATTTTCTTAATAAATTCATAAAAGAAAGTACAGTAGAAGATGTGTATTTTTATAATATACTGGAGAATGATATTGTTAAGGAAGCATTGTTTCTAGCTTCGCCGGGTTTGCTTGAAGAACTTCAACGTTTGTCAAAAGGAGCTAAAAAAGACGAAACATATCTTGAAGAACTTCGGATATCTCTTGCAAAATACCTGCTGAGAATGGCATCAAGATGCACTCCGTTCGGGCTGTTCGCCGGGTTTTCTCTGGGGAAATTCGGCGAAAATACAGATATAGAGCTTAAAAGGATTGATGAATATAGATCACACACTAGATTTGATATGAATTATCTTGTCGCTCTATCTCAAGATCTGATTAAAAATGAAGCTATAAAGAAAAGTATCAGATATTTTCCAAACAGCAGTCTGAACAGGATCAGAAATAAGATCAGGTATGTTGAATATAAATATGTGAAAACCGAAAGAACACATAATATAGTTTCTGTCGATAACTCCGAATACTTGGAACGGGTACTAAAAACAGCGGAAAAAGGCGCTAGTATCAAAGAGCTTGGCGAATCTATTACTGATGAAGAAATTTCTTATGAAACCGCCGAGGATTTTGTAAATGAGCTGATCGACAGTCAGCTTTTGATCAGTGAGATAGAACCGTCAATTACTGGAGACGAATATCTGCATCAGCTTCTGGAGATTCTCAATAATATCCCCGGAATCGAAGATGTAATTAATATTCTGAGATCAGCTCAGAAATGTATTGAAGAAATTGATAGTGCTAAACTCGGTATCTCAGCTGATAAATATATACCCTTATCAGAGATGATTAAACCTTTGGGTACTGAGTTCAAGATCAATTACCTGTTCCAGACAGATATGTATAAACCGTGCGAATCTTCAACGCTCAGCGAGAAAACCGCAAAGGAGATATTGGAAGGGATTGATTTTTTATCAAAGCTGACTTTTGAACCTACGGAAACTAACTTGTCAAAATTCATTGAAAGGTTCGAGAAGAAATACGGAGAAAATGAAGTATGCATTCTCGAAGCTCTGGATCCCGAATCAGGAATCGGATTTCTGCCGTCTTCCGGAGGTGAAGATAGTTCTCCGTTACTGGAAAAACTTCCGGTTAGAATGTACTCTCAGACATCTGACAGAATCTACTGGAACAGAACAATCGCTTTACTGGAC
>JAQVNT010000150.1 GCA_028702975.1 Candidatus Delongbacteria bacterium | reverse complement strand
GAGATACTTGTGTATTTACACCGGAATTCAATCCTATAAAAATATTTTCCGGACTGAAATCCGTGTATTTACCTTCGCCAAGACCCATAGTCGTCGATCTTGTTCCTATTTTTGTTTCATCTGTGCCCACTTCAAAAGCATTGACCAAACCTTTACCTTTCACAGAAGATGTTGTTGTAACGCTGAAAGATCGCGAAAGTCCTTTTGAGCTGCTGATATTCGCTCTAATCGCGTCTGCGCTAATGACCATAAGCGTATCCCCAAGATTGAAAACACGGAGTCCGTCATTTGAAATATTAAAAACCGTATTGTTCGAGGAATCTTTGATCTCAAACAGAGTTTCTGCTTTTATAACAGAAACACACATAACAAATATTATTGTCATTAGAATTTGCTTTGATTTCTTCACAACCCCTCCTTTATATCAGTGAATTCTACTTTAATAGTCAGTATAATATATTACACAGATAAAAACTGTGATTCAAAACACTAAATCGAATTAATTTTGAGAATATTTAGCTTCATAACTTTTCCCTTTCTCAATGTATTCTGCAAAACCTATTTCTTCCGCCGTTGCTAATCCTCGTTTTAAATATTTTAAAGCAGAATCTAGATTTTGCGTCCTGAAATACAAATCACTTAATTCGATCATACCTTCAGCCAAATTATGTTTAAGACCATATCGATCAGATAAAGCAATTCCATTACTATATGCCTTCTCTGCTTTCTTAAACTCTTCTTGGGCTTTATATACATGACCTAAATTTATTGATGAACTAGCCATAGTATTGTAGTCATTAAGTTCCTGACTGATGGAATAACTTTGTTTGTGAAATTTTATCGCTTTTTTCAAATTATTTAAATCTTTATACAGAAAACCTAAATTATTCAATATTTGAGCAATATCAAGTCTTCTTCCCAGTTCCTCGCTTATTCTTAATTTCTCCTCATAAAATTCCCTGGCTTTACTCAAATTTCCTGTAAGATGATAAACAACTCCGATATTGCCCAATGCGGATGCCTTGTCAATTTTTAAATTCTGTTTTTCAGATATCGCAAGCTGCCTCCCGTAAAAATCTAAAGCTTTCTCAAAGTCCCCGCTATAATCATACATTACTCCGATATCGCCATATAATTTTGATTCAATTCTCTCTCTTTCGCTGTCGTTCTCAATTTGTTTTGCATAATTAAGTCCCTGATCATAATAATCATTCGCCTTATTTATTTCCCCGATCGTCATATGGTTCTTGCCGAGAGTGTTGAATGCAAGAGATATTTTGTTGTATATACCTAATCGTTTGAAGATGCCTATTGACTTCAATAGATTCTTGTTAGACTCTTCATAATCGCCTTTATTGGCCAGCAGCAGACTTTTTTCTACTAATATGTTCGATATAAGTGATTCATCACCAACCTTATCAGCCAAGAATATAATTCTATCGATTATTCTTGAACTCGACTCAATGTCCTGGTTAAAAACAAAATAAAAATGAAATTTTCGTAAATTTATTTCAATATATCTTTGCATTTCATTCCTGTCCAGCTCCTTATATTTCCCCACCCATTCGTCCTCGGTTATTCCGTTCTTGACCGAGATGAAATAAGCAGCTCTGTCGAAATGATAGAGAGCCTGATCGTTATGGTAATTGTCTTTGGCCTGATATCCCGCCTTCTCGTGATAGAAAAGCGCTTTTTCGGCGTTTTCGGCGTTCTCGTAATGATAAGCCAGAACTGAATAGTAATTCGCGATATTTTTACTGTGAATCTTTTCTATCGCATCACCAATCTCACCGTGAAGCTCTCTAAGCACTTTCTTAAGCTGAATGTTATATACTACATCTCTTATCACGCCGTATTTGAACAGGTAGCTCATCTCCGAAAAGAGTATGAATATATCTTCTTTTTCTAGGTCCGTCAGAAAACCGGAAATATCTGAATATTTGTTACTGAAAAGGTACCTCAACAGGTCCAGCGCGATCTCGTTGCCTATGCACGAAGCCGTCTTGATTATTTCCTTGAGGTTCGTTTTCAGCTTGTCTATCCTCGCCAGAATTATCTGATTCATACCTACCGGCAGAATGGACGGATCTTTTATCCTGTTTTTTGAGTCCAGTACTGAATTATCGGTAATATAGATCGCTATCTGTTCGAGAAATAGAGGGTTAAGCCTGCTTTTCTCTTCAAGTACAGACAGAGTGCCTTTAGGAACGGTTTTAAGTTTAAGTCTGTCCTTAACAAGGTCTTTGAATTCGGTTTTATTAAAATTCTTAAGGTTAATTCTTTTCTGGTTTGAAAAATTATAATCGAATGACTCACCGTTGTCCTTATATCTGCAGTTGAATATGGCAGCGAAAGGTGATCTCTTAAGCGTGACAGCTATTCTCGACAGTAGTTTCAGAGAATCCTGATCTACAGAACTTCCGTTGTCGATCTCAAAAATTAGAGCTGATCTTTCTGTGAAGGTTCTAAAAAATTCAGTTACAGCCATAGCTACCGAATTCTGTCTTTCGTTCGGTTCTTCGAGAAGTATGGAAGGATCATTCACCTTGAGTTTAAGAAAGTAAGCGATGTAGTCTCTCCTGCTTTCAAGTACAGTCCTTTGTTTTCTGCTTTCTGTCCTTTCCAGAATGGCCTTGAATTTCTGATCGAACTTTTCCGTATTCTGTATCAGGGCGTCTTCTTCAAGATCGAAATACCTGTTAAAGAAATACTTGAAAGGGTTATGCGGCTCTTTTATTATATCGTCACACGAAAAATAAAACCATTTGACCGGCTGTTCTGTTTCTTCCTTTTCATATTCGAGCCGGATATAGTTCGTCAGCCTTGATTTTCCAATTCCGGCATCTCCGTCAATATAAATAACACCGCAGTTCTTTCCTCTCTGCAGAGGCTCAAGATACTTGCGAAGTCTGGCGAGCTCTTTTTCTCTTCCAACGAAACTCCCTTTGAAGAAAACTTCCTTTACCTCTGTCTTTCCTTCAAGCGCGTAAGTCTGAATTAAGCCCTCTCTGCCTTTGTATTCCAGCCCGCCCAGATCAGTGAACCAGAACTGCTTTTCTCCGGCCAGATCTCTGTCTGTGAGAACCTGACCCCACTGAGCTTTCATCATGAACCTTGCACTCTGATTAACTGTATTGCCCAGACAGGTGAACTCGTTCCTCAGCTCAGATCCGTTAAAGCCGCAGTAAACTATACCTTTTGCAAGGCCGGCTCTAATATCGAATCCGGACGCGGAATATCTCAGACGCATCATGAAGCTTAGAGCTCGGAAAGCGTTGTTCTCGTATGAGATCGGCGCACCGAAGAATAGGAGTATGTTGCCGCCCTTATCCCCAAAATCCAGCACGGGATGAGAGCCGCCGTACATTTCTTTAAGCTTATAAACAGTCTCCATAAGGATGCCAAGCTTCCCATTACCCTGAAAAGAAATAAATACCGAGATCACATCCCTGAACTCACCGACTGGAAATTCTGCTTCTTTTTTGCCGGCCATCGTGTAAATCAGCCCCTTGTCGAATACTTTAGGCACATATCCCTGCTTTTCTGATCTGAAAACAGCCGTTTTTATTATCCTGAAGAATTTCAGACCGTAAAGTTCGGCTTCTGAGAACTGCGTTGTTTTATCCCGCATTTCAGAAAAAGCAGATTCGGAAGCCCATATTTGTCCTTTTACTGCGTTATGTTCGGCCATGGCACAAAGGTCAACTGCGCTTCCGGAAAAATAATAAGTCTTCTCCTTATCGCTTCCGGCTATTCCGCAGACACATTCGCCGAATCCGATCCCCACTTTCACTCCGAATTCGAAATCTCCGAACCTGGACCTGTAGATCTTATTTTCTTCGAAAAAGTTATTAGTTATTAATGCCGCCTGCATAACATTTGCCGCTACTGCTCCTTTATCGGTCTTTAACTCGAATATTGCAGTGAAAGCGTCACCTGCATATTTTGTAACATACCCGCCATGATCGTACACAGCTCTCACAGTAGTATCGAACAGGTATCTTAAGATGTCCGAAAGTACTTCAGCGCCTTCTTGCCCGTGCCTCATTAAGGCTTCTGTGGTTTTCGTAAATCCTGAAATGTCAACGAACATCGAAAAGCACTCGAATCTGTCTGACGATTTATTATTTTTGATAATGTGAAGTATTCTTTCCGGAACAAGATTTCTCATTTTACTGCCTTCTCCCCTTGAGAAAATATCTTAATACAGCCGATTAACCCACTCCCTTATTTTAATATAAATATTAAGAGCTTGGGAAACAAGATAAATTAACAGTATTTACAGAAACAGATTTTGTTTAAATTCTGATTATCCTGTAATTGCCGTTATCGCGCCTGATCTTTGACGATTTAATTGAGGCGGAGTGCTGATAATAAATAACCGAACCGCTTTCTGCGGCATATTCGAGGATCGAGTTCTTGATCTTATCCAGCGCCTGAAGGTCATGATCGATCTCTTCAGAATTAGAATTATTCAGATGCCAGACGGTGGGAATGATATCGCCCGCAAATATGTGTTCAATACCTTCGCTGTCCCTGGCTGTAACATGCTGAAAACCGGCTGTGTGTCCGGGAGAATGCACTATGCGCAAATTTTCAGATATATCCAGATCTCCTTTAATAAGTTTAAGTTCTACTTTTAAGCTCAGATCTGAAAGCAACTCTATTCTTGACTCACCACCGAACTCCATAAAATAATTCCACTCCGTCTCACTTATAACATGAACTGCATTCTTAAAAACAGCCGATCCGTCAGGAGCAGCCGTACCGTCAGAATGATCGAAATGAAGATGAGTCAGTATAACCATGTCAATATCACCGGCTTGCATTCCGAGTTCAGATAACGCAGTTAAAAGATTTCTG
>JAQVNT010000149.1 GCA_028702975.1 Candidatus Delongbacteria bacterium | reverse complement strand
TTTTTAAATGCATAGTAATATTCTGCGGTTTGACCTGAAACAATTCAGCCATCGCCTTCTGTGTCAGCCAGACCGTTTCATCCTGTAAACGCACATCAATCTTTAACTTCCCGTTTTCAGCTTCATACACAAGAAATTGGCCTTTATTCATATTGGAATTAGCGATTTCATTTTTCTTCATAATTTATACCTCTTGAACGAAAATATACATATTGTTTCGCTTTAATTCAACTCTTAATATCTTTCTGAACTCCCTATTTTATCATATATTTAAATAGTTATAAGCATTTTTTCCAACTTATCGAGAAAACTCCATAAAATCGACATACAATATCCCTTCTTCAAATATCAGTTTTTCAGCCCTAATATTCCCGTCTTTACCAACATACATTGCACCGCCGAAATAATCTTCCTGACCGCAGCCTGAAATATAATTTACAAGCACAGTTTCTTTACCGATTATCTTCACCTGATCAACATAAGCATTTTTTTCAACTGAATTCCACTCTTTAACAGGATCGATCCCTGCGGAGAAACATCGTGCAAACGGTACTATAACTAATTCGGAATCATTTGTCCTGACAGCCTCAACAAGTTTCTCGTCAAATAAATCTCCGCAGATAAGAAAGGATACTTTCCCGATCGCCGTAGAAAAAACATCAGTCCCAGAGCCGCATTTATACATACTTTTATCCGCTTCCATACCGAACCAGCCTTCCGAAATACGCCTATATACATACTTTGAATTTGTCTGATAGTCGAAATAAACGGCCGAATCATAAATATGACCACTTTTCTTCTCGAAAAAACCGAATACAACATCAATACCGCAGCTTGCAGAGAACTCGAAAATTCCTTTGATCTCAGGATCATCCAAATAGAACGACAGAGCCAGATCATGATCAGGGTCGTCGTTATTAATAAGTCCGGTTAACGCAGCTTCAGAAAAAACGATACAACCAGCACCGTTGTGAGCTGCTTCCGTGATATACCTTTTCATGGATTCGATATTCTGTGAGATTTCTTTCCTGATATGATTTACGCAGAGAGCGAGTTTCATGTCTTCTCCCACTTCTCAAGTCTTACTCTAATCTCATCAGCAGGCAGTCTTGAATTGAAAGTATAAAGCTCTTTTAACTTATTATATGCAGTTTCTTCTTTAATCACATTCTTCTCAACAAGCTGATCGAAAACAAACAGTATTCCCCTAACCTCCAGATCGGCATTCTGAGCAATTTTTCGGAGTTTCCCGTCCCCTGTCATCAGTATTCCATGAGTTTCTTTAGAGTGATGAAGTACAGAACAGTCAGTAATACTTAAGCTGCTGAATTCTCCGCTCAGAGCTATAATTTTACTCAATTCTGTATCATTAAAAGTTTTCACAATCATCTTTGCGTTATTTATAAAATCGTCTATTTTGATCCTCTGCCGATCATCGTCCACTTCAGCTATAACGAAATCTGTTGTATGATATTCATATTCCAGTGAACTTAGGAGGTCAAGCATATCGAGATCGGCAAGATCCATCAGAATATTAGCGTCATTGATCACTATCCTCATCAGTCGATCACTACTGAAAAATTCTTTCTGATACTCGACACTGATTCGCTGAGCAGAGAAGCCGCCTTACCGATCGAAATCAGTTCCTGCGATAATGCCCTGTATATTAGTCTGTAAAACCTTTCAGACTTCTCTGTTTCGCAAAATCTCTGACCGTCAATATCTTTTTTGAGCTCAGGATTTGTATTTATCCGCACATAAAAGTATTTCTGGCTGTTCTTTGAAATGATCCCGCATTCTACCAGTCTATAAATAATCGCCTGTATGCTTATTCCGTAATCTTTTTGGAATACTTTAAGTTCCTGCAGTGATATCTTATCTCTTTTACTTCCGAATTCATTTCGCAGAACAGAAGCCGGTAAAAGCATATTCCCTGCGAATGCGTGACATATCCTTTCTGACTCTTTATCCTCAATATTGTCAGGAATACTCAGTACAAGATGACCCAATTCATGCAGCAGAGTGAACCTCTTTCTTTCGGTATTAAAATTTTTGTTAACAACAATTACAGGAAACTTACCGTCAATAACACATGACAGCCCGTCAAATTTTTCGTCAGCATCAGCGATCTCGATAACCTTTATCTGATTAGCCTCAAGCAGTTCGATAACATTATGGATCGGATCGTGCCCGAGCTCCCATTTCTTTCTTATAATATCCGAAGCTTCGGCAGCTTTACTTATATCATCCGCACTAATATTTTTAAGCGGATTGACAAATTCAGATTTGATCGCCAAAATACTTTCAATACTAAGATAATTCTCTACCCGCTGTATGATACTTTCCTCTACAGCTTTCTGCTTCTTAACAGGCAGCCCGCTCTTTTTTCTAAAACTGATCGCGCCTAATTCCACGGTTGCAGGTCTGAAAAAATAATCCGCATTCTGTCCAAGAGCCTTTGCGATATTGATCAGATTGGTACTGTCCGGAAGCGATTTACCTGACTCATACTTACTAATCATCTGCTTTGAAATATTCAGCATATCCGCCAGTTTCTGTAGCGAATAACCTTTAACAAGCCTTGCGCTTTTAAGCCTTTTCGCAAAAATATCTTTCATTTTATGATCCTTTCTTTTCCGGTTGACATTTATAACAATAATTTAATATTTTGTCAACCAACAGTCAAGATATATTTTAATTTCTAAATTATTTTATACCTAGTTAAACACATATTTCCCGCTGCTCACCTCAACATTTGGAGGATTATTTCCATATTCAGTGAATTTATCATATCCTTCCTTCAGGTTATTCCAGAAATCATACCAGTCAGATTCTTTATGCTTTTCAAAATTCTCCCCAGTCATCCTGAACGGGAAAATATGAACTCTGAAAAAGCTTTGCCCGTTCCTGAAAGCGCCGTCAGCAAGGGCATATATCTCTTCTATAAAAGGATCCGTCATCGCATAGCAGCCTATCGATACCGTACTTCCGTGAACCATGATCGCGCTCCCTGTGCGGCCTCTATTACTGTCGTAAGAGTTCGGATAACCTATATTGAAAGCAAGATGATAGTTACTCGACGGATTCAGATTCTCAGGTTTAACGAAATAAAACCCTTCAGGAGCTTTTCCGTCACCCTGCTTCAGCTTTGGACCAAGACCCTGACCGCCGTAAGTAGAAACCGCATAAGTCTTGAACAGAACGAACTCTCCGCCTTTCTTCACCCACATCTCAAGCTCTTTTTCCTCCTTAAAAATCCGGATATAAATAGGAGAGCCGTAACTCAGACCTTTCTCGCCGAGTTCTTTCTCAAGAACAGGTTTTACCATGGCGATTGCATCTTTGGAACGAGAGCTTGAGGGTGTATCTACATTTCTATCCATAAAACTTTCCTTTTTCAGCCACATTTCCATCATTCTTTCATCCAAAACCCTTCCTATCACCACATAATTTGACCTTCCGAGAGGATTATCGGGCTCAATATCCTGGTACATTACCCCTTTTTCAGGCTCCAAATAATTCGAATGAACAAACTTGACCGAATTGCCTCTTTTATAAATAAATCCTACATGAAAATCCAGCCCGACAATATAAAGCCCGTCATCTTTGCCTTCAATATGATCTATAATTTTAGAGATCGGGGGTTTATCGCTAAACCTTTCAATGTCTGTGCTCAGTTCCTTGATAAAATACTCGGAAGCCTCTTTACCCCACTTCCTCGGCAAATCGAATCCGGCATCACTCAGAACATGAGTAACAAAATATCCGCAGGCGATCTTTCCTTCTCCCGGCGTGCCCGTTGTTCCGTTAAAATCCCATTCCGTATCGTACCAGTGCTCAAAAATATCATTCACGATAATGTCAAAAACATACTTGCGAGCTGAAACAATTATTTCAGATTTCCTGTCATCTGAAGCTTTCGAATATTCAACTCCGAGGCTGTCTCTTGTAGTTTCTATTTTATTAAGCAATTCCGAGTAAGATACCACCTGACAAAACATTTCTATTGTAGGAAATAAACTTAATAGAATTATAAAAAGCCTCATTTTAACCTCCTCCTATTATTTACCCTTGGAATAAAACATATTAAAATCGAATTTTTGAAGTCTCCTAAGCAACGATTTTTGCTCAAAGTGTCTGTTTATAAAATCGGCCATTCTTATTGCACGCCAGCTTAAAAATTCGTAAAATTCAAACTCAATATCTACATAAAAATTCCCATTCTTATAAACATAGTCTTGTTTTGTTTTGGATGAGATCTCTACATAATTAATTCCTACTATACCAAAATCCTGAAGCTCTTCTAAAAATGCAAAGAAATGACTCGGATCGTTAGTATCATAAACTAATTTGAAAGGAAAAATACCCATATTCTTTGTCATGTAACTGTCGTTACCTATGAACGACAAATTGTGATGCTGCCTAATTTTGAGATATTTGCTACTACTAAACTTATTGATATAATCTCTTGAATATTCCTCATATTTGGTTGAGTCATTCTTTTTTGAGTGCATATAATGACCATAGGTTTTTTTAAATACATCGAAATTTCCTATGGCAGTGAACATAGGGTTTATAGATAATTCAGAAGCTAAAGAAAATATTAATGAATCAGCCATAAATTCATATTCGCCATTCAATTTAAAACCTTTGTACTTAAAAACTGTTTGATCTTCTGTCAATTTATTATTTAAATTATTCCTGAAAACTTCTATTATCGCTTCTGCATCAGCTTTTTCTTTATTTTCAAATCTCTCTACAAATGAAATAACAGCCCTTCTGGGAGTTAACAATGCTACCTGAACATTAGTGGAATCGTTAAGGTGTTTTTGAAGATCAAGAAAGAAAGTACAAACCTCGAATGTTGTTAGACAGTCC
>JAQVNT010000148.1 GCA_028702975.1 Candidatus Delongbacteria bacterium | reverse complement strand
AATAATTGAAATTGCGAACTTTTAGAATATCGCTTATATTTACCTCCTGCAAAAGGAGACCGGGTGAAATCAATAGAGTACATATTCGAATTCGAGGACGGTAGCAAAAAGGATTTTATTTTTCAGTGGGACAAATCTTCTCTCGAACTCATAGGAGCGACCTTACCGGAAAAACTCCCCGACTGGACCGACCTCAACTTTCATAAATGCCCCAACTGCCCTCTCGACCATAATGTCGTGCCGAACTGCCCGATGGCGGTATCACTGATAAATATGGTGCAGTTCTTCGACGGCTTAAAATCGTTTGAAAAGACAAGGCTCGTGGTTAAAATGGACGGAAAGGAGATATCGCAGGACACGACATGTCAGAAAGGCGTAAGCGCCATGATGGGTCTAGTATCGGCGGCTTCGGGATGCCCTCACCTGGCGTTCTTCAAGCCTATGGCATATTTCCACCTGCCTCTCGCAGATAAGGAGAACACGATCTACAGGGCGACTTCCATGTACCTTCTCGCACAGTATTTTCTGGCTAAGGAAGGCAGAAAGTTCGAGATCGATCTTGAAGGGCTCAACACGATATACAGAAACATCGGCATCGTGAACACAGCAATGGCGGGCAGGCTTAGAGAAGCTTCCCAGACGGATTCGACCATAAATGCAATAGTGACACTCGACATATACGCAAAGACGGTCCCGATGCACATCGACGCCTCGCTTTCGAGTCTCAGAGACCTTTTTTCGCCTTATTTTAATTACCCGATTTCGGAATAAAAAAATATCTTGACATTTGTCATCTTATAAATTTTATTTAGCACCTTTGAAATAGTGCTGTATAATTAATAATTATAAACCGGAGACGGATAAATGGAAAAGAAACTCCAGGAACTGACGGAAAAGATCTATTCCGAAGGTGTAACGAAAGCCAAAGAAGAAGCTGACAGACTGATCGCCGAAGCTAAGAAAAATACTGACGGGATCATATCTAAAGCCAAAGCGGAGGCCGAAAAAATAACTTCCGAAGCAAAGAAAAAGGCCGACGAGATAATCAGGAACGGACAGTCGGAGATGAAGCTCGCTTCAAATCAGGCCATCAGCGCAGTGAAGCAGAAAATATCAGAGATCGTAACATCAAAGATCGCGAAAGAATCCGTATCTGCCGCTGTATCAGAAAAAGAGTTCATGAAAAAGATAATCGAGATCTCGATCAGAAATTTCTTTGAGGACCAGAGTAAAGGAATGGACTTATCGGTCACTCTGCCTGAAAAAGAAAAGGAAGAGCTCGGAAGCTATCTGAAAGCCAACGCAAAAAAACTTCTGGACGGCGGACTTGTAATAGACATCGGTCAGGACATGGAGTCCGGATTTAAGATCGGGCCGGCTGACGGAAGCTACAAGCTCAGTTTCACAGATGCTGATTTTGAGAATTTCTTCAAAAAATACATGAAGCCGAAAACAATAGAGTTTCTGTTCGGAGGAAAATAAATGTCCCGAAAGTACTACTGCCTTGTAGCGGGGCTGCCGAACATCACGCTCGAGGATTCCAAGCTCTCTTACGGGTCGGAACAGTTCTTATCCGACATGAAAGAATTTTTACCTGCTAAAGACTACGGATATTTTGAGCTGTTCAGTCTTAAGACCGACAATGAGAATGTTTATAAAACTCTTGTCGATCACGAGCACAAATACATTCCCGGCGGAATCTATTCCGAAGATGAGACAGATGAAATAATTGAGGAACCCGGGAAAGCCGTAAGATACATTAAGGAGTTTGTAGAAGAGTATAATTCAGAGGAATTCGACGAAGAGGTCGATAAGAAAAGGCTGACGGTACTTTACTACGAACATGTGCTTTCTTCTGTCAACGGCATAGTAAGAAAATGGTTCGAGCTTGAACTCAATGTTAAGAACATCATGGCGGCTTTGAACGCCAAAAAGCACGGCCTGAACATCGAGAGAGATATCATACGCGCCAACGAGACTTCAGAAACGATACTGAAAAGCGGTTCGAGGGATTTCGGGCTCGGCGGAGAACTTGCTTACATTGAGGAACTGATCTCGATCTTTGAGACGGAAGATCTGATCAAAAGAGAGAAAGCGTTGGATGTTTTCAAATGGGAATGGCTCGACGAGATGACATTTTTTGAGTATTTCACCGTCGATAAGCTTATTTCGTACTATATCAAGCTCATGATAGTCGAAAGGTGGATATCGTTAGATCCCGAGACGGGTAAGGACCTGTTCTATAAATTCGTAGAGGAGCTGCAGAATGATTTTCAGTTCCCCGAAGAATTCGGTAAAAAATAAATTTTAATAAAAGGGTAGAAGATGGCTACAAAAGGAAAAGTAACGGGGATCATCGCCAATCTGGTGATAGTCGAGGCGGACGGACCTGTTTCCCAGAACGAGATCTGCTACATCAACCTCAAAGGAACGGATCTGATGGCCGAGGTTATCAAGATCATGGGGGTCAAGGCTTACACTCAGGTGTTCGAAAGCACGAGGGGACTCAAGATCGGAGCGGATGTGAAATTCATGGGTCACATGCTTGAAGTAACGCTGGGACCGGGCATCCTTTCGAGGAACTACGACGGTCTGCAGAACGACCTTGACAAGATGAAAGGCGTTTTTTTGAAAAGAGGGGAATACACGGAAGCTATTGATCCCGAAGCAGAATGGGATTTTACGCCGATAGCAAAGACCGGTGACAAGGTCGAAGCGGGAAGCTGGCTCGGAGAAGTGACCGAGGGGTGGATGCCGCACAAGATCATGGTGCCTTTCAAATTCGAAGGGAACTATACGGTAAAAAGCGTGAACGCAAAAGGAAAATACAAGGCTAAAGACAAGGTCGCCGTACTGACAGACGAAAAAGGAAAGGATGTCGAAGTTACGATGATGCAGAAATGGCCTGTCAAGATGCCGATCAAGGCTTATAAAGAAAAACCGAGGCCGTTCAAGATAATGGAGACCGGCGTCAGGACGATGGATACATTGAACCCGCTTGCCGAAGGCGGAACAGGGTTCATTCCCGGACCTTTCGGCTGCGGCAAGACCGTGCTCCAGCACGCTGTATCACAGCAGGCTGAGGCTGACATGATCATCGTGACAGCCTGCGGTGAAAGGGCGAACGAGGTGGTAGAGATCTTCACCGAGTTCCCTGAGCTTGAAGACCCGAGAACAGGCAGGAAGCTGATGGAAAGAACGACGATCATCTGTAACACTTCCAACATGCCCGTAGCCGCAAGGGAAGCATCGGTTTACACGGGAATGACTATCGCGGAGTATTACAGGGCGATGGGGTTAAAAGTACTTTTACTCGCCGACTCGACTTCAAGATGGGCTCAGGCTTTAAGAGAGATGTCGAACAGGATGGAGGAGCTGCCCGGACCTGACGCTTTCCCGATGGACCTTCCGGCTATTATCTCCAACTTCTATTCCAGAGCCGGATTCGTTTATCTCAATAACGGCGAGTCGGGTTCTATCACTTTCCTCGGAACAGTTTCGCCGGCCGGAGGTAACCTCAAAGAGCCGGTTACGGAATCGACGAAAAAAGCAGCTAGATGTTTCTACGCGCTCAACCAGGACAGGGCTGACAGCAAGAGATATCCCGCGATCGATCCGATAGACTCTTATTCAAAATACCTCGAATACCCCGAGATACAGGAATATCTGAAAAAGAACATATCTGAGAACTGGGTCGAGATGGTCTCTTTATCAAAGGACATTCTGCTGAGGGGAAGAGAGGCTTCAGAGCAGATAAACATTTTGGGCGACGACGGTGTTCCGATCGAATATCACGAAAGGTTCTGGAAAGCCGAAGTCTTGGATTTTGTGATCCTGCAGCAGGACGCGTTTGACAGTATCGACAAATCAACGCCGTTCGAAAGGCAGGAATTCATGCTCGAGAGAGTGCTTGAGATATATCACACGAAATTCAATTTCAGGTCTTTCGAGGAGGTGAACCCTTTCTTCAAGTCGATAATCAACCTCTTCAAGCAGATGAACTATTCTGAATTCAAATCTGAAAAATTCGACGGATATTTAAAGCAGATAAACGAAAAAATTAACGAAAGAAAGGCGGTTTAAATGGAAACTTCAGCTTTTCAGAAAATATATACAAAGATAACTCAGGTAACCAAAGCCACATGCTCTTTAAAGGCTGAAGGCGTGGGATATGAGGAGATCGCGCTTGTGAACGGAAGATTGGCTCAGGTAGTGAAGATACAGGGCGACATCGTGACGCTTCAGATATTTTCCGGTACCGAAGGTATCCCGACGAACGCGGAAGTCGTTTTCATGGGCAAAGCTCCGACGATCAAAGTGTCAGACGAGCTCGCGGGAAGATTCTTCAACGCATACGGCGACCCTATTGACGGCGGCCCGGCAGTTGAAGGAAAAGAAGTTGAGATCGGCGGACCGTCCGTGAATCCGGTAAGAAGAAAGCAGCCGTCGGAGCTCATCCCGACCGGTATCGCCGGCATCGACCTTAACAACACGCTTGTTACAGGCCAGAAGATACCGTTCTTCGCGGACCCCGACCAGCCTTTCAACCAGGTCATGGCCATGGTGGCGCTGAGAGCCAAGGCGGACAAGATCATTTTGGGCGGTATGGGGCTTTCCAACGACGACTACTTATTTTTCAAGAACATATTCGACAACGCCGGCGCGTTAGACAGGATCATCAGCTTTATAAACACGACTGAGAACCCGCCCGTTGAAAGGCTGCTGGTTCCGGACATGGCGCTAACTACCGCGGAATATTTCGCGCATGAGAAGCACGAGAAAGTGCTCGTGCTCTTAACCGACATGACCCTTTACGCCGACGCACTGAGTATCGCGTCGAACCGTATGGACCAGATACCGTCAAAGGACAGTATGCCCGGATCGCTTTATTCAGACCTTGCCAAAATAAACGAGAAAGC
>JAQVNT010000147.1 GCA_028702975.1 Candidatus Delongbacteria bacterium | reverse complement strand
GATGTAGTTTCGTCAGCGGAATATTTCAGAGAATTTTTAAAGAATTCAACAATTTCTGCGATCGGCAACGCCGAAAAGATCAGAAAAGACAGAGAAATATTTTTAAAACTTACAGATATAAATTAAGAACGGGGGAAATATTATGAATATTAGACTGCTGATACTGCTTACAGTGATAACGGCAATATTAATATCATGCACGCCGGAAATGGAGGACGATTATTTAAGGATAGATTTTAATAACAGGAACGAGTATCAGCGATTTTATTCGGACACATCGGCAGTTCTTGTTAAAGTTAAATATTCCGCGGCACTTTCAAGGAACAGTATTCATATCGAAGACACAACATATACGGCTAACGCTTTATATTACAGACCCGGCGACGATAAGCCGTGGGTATATTATTATTTGTTTGGGAATGATTCTAATATCACTGCCGTAAAAAGGGACGGGAGCAGGTTCTGGTTCAGATATCAGGACAGTCTGCTGTATTCTTTGAATCTGCTTGAGCCTCAGGACAGCGTTGATCTCGCCGTGTTTATTCCTGCGGATTTTCCCGACACTCTTGCATATGTTGAGATCGATTCTGTTTCAATAATTTACATTGACAGCCTTAACAGCTCAGCAAAATGGTACAAACCTTATAAGCAGTGGAAGGACGAGATAATAAATTACTACAGATGATCAGATCGAAAGTGAATCGAATATCGCCGAAGCCAGGATCAGGTCGTTCTTATCTGTTATTTTAATATTGAAAGAGCTGCCTTCAACTACTTTTATGACAGGAGCTCTTCCCAGAATTTTTTCCCCGTATTTTTCAAGCAGTGCCGAATCGTCAGTCGCGTAGAAATTATCAGCCTTTGCTTCTTCATGGCATTTTTTGATCAGTCCGATCCTGAAAGTCTGGGGTGTCTGAACTGAGATCAGTTTGTCCCTGTCAAGTGTGAAGCTTATGTTTTGGCCGGATAATTCCTTGATCGTGTTTACAGGCTTTATTGCGGTTACAGAACAGTCTGAGCCTTTGAGTGACGCTATGCAGTTCAGGATAATCTCATGCGAAATAAACGGCCTTACGGCATCATGGATAAGTATCAGATCGTCTTCTTCCGCAGAAATCGAATTGAGCGCATTCAGAACCGAATCCTGCCGGGTGGAACCCCCAGAACATATAAGTTTAAGCTTGCTGAAATTGTATCTTTCTATAATATTTTTTTTCACGGACGGAATATCTTCTTCAGGCAGAGTAAGAACGATCTCATCGACCTTTTCTGTTATCTGGAACCTGTGGATAGTATGGGCCAGTATCGGTTTATTATTTATTTCCAGATACTGTTTTTTTATTTCTGCGCCCATCCTTGACCCGGAACCTCCTGCGGTTATAAGAGCGATTACTTTTGCCATAAACCTCCTCCTTCTGCAAAAGCATAAATTTACTATATAGTTCCGATATTGTCAATATTACATTTTTTAAGCTAAAAAAAAATCTTGCATTTAGAATTTAAACTCTTATATTTTGGTTCCTTGAAAAGGCGTGTGTTCAAGGCTAAAATAGAAAAATAAACATTATTTGTAAATAAAAAGGAGACAAAATGGCAAAAAAGAATGTGATCATCATCGGCGCAGCCGGAAGAGACTTCCACAATTTCAACACCTACTTCAGGGGTAACAAAGACTACAATGTTGTAGCTTTCACGGCTGAACAGATCCCCGGTATCGACACCAGGATTTATCCTAAAGAAATAGCAGGAAAAGAGCTTTATCCGAAGGGAATTCAGATATATCCCGAAAGCCAGCTGCCCGAACTTATAAAGAAACTTAAAGTTGACGAGTGCATCTTCGCGTACAGCGACAAACCTTATGAATATGTTATGAGAGTGAGCGCGATCGTTAATGCGGCCGGAGCTAACTTTACACTGATGGGACCAAAAGATACTATGCTCAAATCGACAAAGCCCGTTATTGCTGTTGGAGCTACCCGTACCGGCTGCGGAAAATCCCAGACATCAAGAAGGATAATCGAAGTGTTGACAGGGATGGGATTAAGAGTTGTAGCGGTTCGTCACCCTATGCCTTACGATCAGGACATGAATAAGCAGGTATGCCAGCGTTTTGCTACCGTTGCGGATCTGAAAAAGAATAACTGCACTATCGAGGAAATGGAAGAGTACGAACCGCATGTCGTTTCAAAAAGAAACGTAATTTATGCAGGTGTTGACTATGAAAAAATTCTTCGCGCAGCCGAAAAAGATCCTGACGGATGCGATGTGATCTTATGGGACGGCGGGAATAACGACTTCCCGTTCTACAAATCCGATCTTTTCATCGGCGTTGCAGATCCTCTTCGTCCAGGCGCGGAAGTCAGCTATTATCCCGGCGAAGTTGTTGCCCGTATGGCAGACGTTATCGTGATCAATAAGATCGATTCAGCTTCACTGGAAAATATCAACAAAGTCAGAGCTAATCTGGCCAGTATAAATCCAAAGGCTACTATAGTTGACGCAGCTTCGATACTGTCAGTTGACAAACCGCAGCTGATAAAAGGTAAAAAAGTACTTGTGATCGAAGACGGACCGACGCTCACTCACGGCGAAATGAAGATCGGAGCAGGAACAGTAGCGGCAATGAAATTCGGTGCGGCAGAACTTGTTGACCCGAGACCTTATACTGTAGGCGACATCACAACAACATTCAAGAACTATCCGAACATCGGAACTCTTCTTCCCGCTATGGGCTACGGCGACAAGCAGGTAAAAGATCTCGAAAAAACTATCGCAAAGACTCCGTGTGATGCAGTTGTTATTGCTACACCGATCGACCTGCAGCGTTTTGTCAAGATCAACAAGCCATGCGTTAAAGTGGGTTACGAATTACAGGAGATCGGAACTCCTACTCTCGATGAAATTTTAAAAGATTTTGTAAAAAAACATAATCTGGGAAAAGATTCTTCTAAGAAAAAAGCAAAAAAATAATTTCAAGAGCGATTGATAAAAAGGAGGTTCAGGCCTCCTTTTTTATTTATTCTTTTTTGCATAAGCCGATAAAAGTTGTTAAATTGCAATATCGCCGAGGTGAAATTTAGAGGATTTACAGAGTGTTTTATTTTCTTGACATTGGGTATAATAAAATGTATTTTTTTAGACTGTTGAGGAATCGAAGATCGTTCGGATATAAATTGATCATAAACTGGAGATAATATGGCAGACATTGTTGAACTACTCGAAATAACAGTTCAGGAAGGAGCATCCGACCTGCATATATGTGCAGGAAGCCCGCCGATAATCAGGATAGACGGAGACCTTGTCAGACTGAACAGGCCCGTTCTGATGCCCAAGGAAACTAAGGAGATCGCTTACAGCGTGCTCAACGAATATCAGAAGAACGAGTTTGAGAAAAACCTTCAGGTCGACCTTTCTACAGGCATAAGGAACCTCGGTAGATTCAGGGTTAACGTTTACAGTCAGAGAGAGGCAATGTCTATCGCATTCAGGTCCATACCGAATGACATCAGATCATTCGATGAGGCAGGTATTCCTTCAGTTGTCTCCACGCTCTGCGATAAACCCAACGGTATCGTGCTTGTGACCGGACCTACAGGTTCGGGAAAGTCGACGACGCTCGCTACTATGGTGGACAAAATAAACAGCGAGAAGCCTGTACACATACTGACTATTGAAGACCCGATCGAGTTTTTGCATAAATCAAAAAAAGCCATAGTCAACCAGAGAGAGCTCGGAACTGACTTCAGGTCTTTCCCTGACGCACTGAGAGCTGCTTTAAGGCAGGACCCGGATGTAGTACTTGTCGGGGAGATGAGGGACCGTGACACCATGGAGCTCGCGCTGAGGGCCGCCGAGACGGGGCATTTGGTCATGACAACGCTGCACACCAACTCTTGCGCTCAGACCATCGGAAGGATAATTGACACTTTCCCGGAAAACATGCAGGAGCAGATCAGGACTCAGCTCGGTATGATGCTTCAGGGGGTCGTAACTCAGAAACTGCTGCCCAAAATAGGCGGCGGAAGGGTTCTTTCCGCGGAGATAATGATAGGAACGCCGGCCATAAACTCGCTTATAAGGGAAAACAAGGTACATCAGCTTGACAGTATGATCCAGGTCAGCCAGAAGTACGGTATGATGACTTCGAACCAGCATCTCGTTCAGCTTGTTAAGGAAGGTTTGATAACTAAGGAAACGGCAATTCACGCATGTAATACTGAGATCAGCGTCCTGATGGATCTGATGAGCAGAGAGGGTATAAGATAGTAACAAAATACAGGAAAGAAAATGGCTGAAGACATACTTAAGTCAAATGTGATAATCATTGACGATGACGACGACCTGAGAGAAACATATTACGACCTTTTGATCTCAGAAGGTTTTAAGAACACTTTTCAGGCCGAAAGCGGCATTAAAGCCCTTGAGATGGCAAAAACCCAGAAGCTCGATCTTATAATATCTGATCTTAACATGCCGGAAATGGATGGCATAGAAACGATAAAGAAGATCAAGGAGCTTCAACCTAAAGTCATATCGATGATCCTCACCGGTTTCGGTAATATGGATGTGGCTATAAAGGCTTTTTCTGAAAGCCATATAAACGATTTCCTTTCCAAACCTGTTGAAAACGATGAACTTCTTGAAAAAATAAGATCGCATTTGAGCAAAATTGGCGAGGAGCCTGTTGAAAATATTATGTCCGATATGGTCAGAAAGGAATTCGGCAGTTCGAGGAATTATTTCGGACAGTTCCTGATAGATAACGGTTACATAAGCGAAGAGGATCTGCTCGAAGCTCTTCAACAGCAGAAAGAGACCGGGATGATGCTCGGTGATACTCTTGTTGAAATGGGTCTGATGACGAACGATGAGCTGGTCAGTGCCCTGTCCGAACAGAAAGGTTATTCGATAGCTGATGAAAAAGC
>JAQVNT010000146.1 GCA_028702975.1 Candidatus Delongbacteria bacterium | reverse complement strand
GGACATAAAGGATTTTGTGCCGCCAGCGGTAATAAAAATGCTTAAGAAAAAGAAAATCAAAGGATAAAATAATGGAAGAAAATAAAATCACTTTAACTGATGATTTCAACATTTTCAATTTAATAAGAAACGTCTGGATAAACAGAATTCTTTTCTTGGCAATAATAGCAGCTTTCGGAATCGGAAGCATAATTTATACTCTTGCTGTAGACCATATTTACGAAGTGGTCTCTGTCATAAAACCTGCTGATCCTTCAGAAGAAACCACTCTGAACGAAGCATCCCCGATCATCGGACTCTCAATAGGGGGATATTCACACGATCCTGTGATAAACAATATTCTCATAACTATCAAATCTGACACTTTCCTTGAGCAATTCTATCATAAATATAAAAATAGTATTGAGCTCTTTGATTTTAAAGAGAAAGATTACAAAGATATGGACCAGAAGCTTAAAGAGGAGATGATGAGACACAACGCCTTGAAGAAGCTTCATAAAGTAATAGACTTTCAGGTTAATTCTGACCACAATACAATAACAATATCAGTTAGGCTCAAAGATAAATATTTCGCTTATGATTTTCTGAACGATTTCCTATCTACCCTCAAAGAATATATAGTAAAACAAAACACGGAGGAAATGGAGGAGGACTTCAAATTCTATACGGAACTTTCGCAAAACTCAAATGACCCTATTATAAGTCAGATGCTCGAAAAGAAAGTTATGGAAAAAATGGAAAAAAAATATAAACTAACATCGAATGTATTCAGAATAGTCCAGAAACCCGCAGTACCGGCTAAAAGAATATTCCCGAAAAGAACAATGACGGTAGTCGTTACTACGATGATCGGCACTCTGTTTTCGTTCATGATAATCTCTTTAAAACCGGTCTTTATTAAAATTTACAAAATGCTTAAGGATAATCCCGCTTGATCCCGGATTCATTTTATTATATACTTATATCCATAATGATTGTATCCATACTTCTGGCATGGTTAAAATCCGGTACTCTATTTAATCCCGTTTCTTTCTTCATTTTATGGTGGGGATCCTTCATATTTATTTCCAGCATAAATCTTGTTGGGATCAGAACTCCAAGAATCGACACTTTCTGGATATTGCTCACTGCGCTTGCTTTATATTCGATCGGATCGGTCACATTCTTAAAAAACAGTTCTTCCGGTCACAGAATTAATTCTGTTCTCCTCACTGCACAGGTTACCGGAGAAAAGAGTGTCCTTCTAAAAGTTTTTCTGTACGCACAAATAGTAACGACAGTTATACTTCTTGTGTTTCTGAGAAAGAGCATTGGCATGCTCTCTTCACTGGATGCGGGCACTTACAGATTCCTTGTTTATTCAGATGCAGGCGTTTTTGAGGGACATAAACTTCTGCTTAATTATTATATCAGACCGTCGGTCTTCACATCAATGTTTATTACATTGTCGGGAGTATATTTCAGTTATGTTAACAAAAGGCATCTCGCATTAGCGGTTCTGAATATTTTTATATACAGCGCGGTCATTTTGGGAAGAAGCTCCGTAATCCTTCTCATCATGTGTTCTGTTATCGGTGTCGTTTATATCTACGACAGAGGCCTGATAAGAATAAAAAAAAGGTATGCCGCTCTAGTCCTCATTCCTTTCATTTTCATAATATCAATGAGCGTGTTCAGGAGATCACAATACCTTGCGAACAAATCGGGAATGGAAATAGTCACACGATACTTCATATGGTATCTTACTGCTCCATTTACAGCATTTGATTATTTTCTTAATACATACAGAGAAGGCGCTGATTACAATTTTACATACATCCGAAGCGTATTAGGAGGAATTGAAGAATTCTTTGATCCTCTTATAAAAAAATTCTATCCTGATTTCAGCCAGGTAAATAATTCATCGTACAGCATAATCGCAGAATTCAGGGATTTCGGAGGGCCGGCCACGCATCATAACTCTCATTATACTATGCTGTTCACATTTTATAAAGATGCCGGAATAATTGGAGTAGCATTATTTTCATATTTTTTCGGGGCGTTTACCTCGTCAATTTACAATTCGTTCAGAGAAAACCCTAAACTTTTTAATTTTATTATTCTGATCCTACTAACTTATTTGGGTATAATGGGTACAACAAGATGGGAACTGATGTTCGCATGGCCCTGGACGATAATTATCCTGTCATTCTTTGTCACTAAAAAATTCATTTTCGAGAAAAAACCAAAGATCTGAATATCATTAGCTTTCTTTATACTCCCTTATTATCACAGCCGGGTTACCGCCCGCCAGAACATTCGGAGGAATATCTTTAGATACTACACTGTTTGCAGAAATTACGCTACCTTCTCCGACTGTTACTCCGGGCAATATAATACATCCTGCTCCTATCCAGACATTATCGCATATTTCTACTTCTTTTGGTTCGTCTTTTGAATTGATCCTGTTTTGAGGATTATTGAAAGAGAGTTCATGTCCGTTCGAGTCTATTATATTGCAGTTGGCAGCGATCAGACAGTTCTTACCGATACGTATTTTTTTGTAGGCATGCAGACAGGAGCCGTGAATTCTTGAATTATCTCCTATTATAATCGAAGCTCCTTTCCTGTCTGCGTATAATTTAACAGGAGAATGAAGATTTATATGGTATTCTTTGTTCCAAGATGTCAGAGTTACATTGTTCCCTATCTCAAGTGAAGCACCGTCATCTATCTCGAATAACGGTAAACCGTTAAGGATAAGACCGCCCCCGAATTGAATATTCGATCTTTTCAATTCTGTATTGAGAAATATTTTTTTTCTGAATCTGTAAATCCAGTCTTTGATCTTTAATCCTGCGTTATACAAATATCCGTACATATAGTCAAGCTCCTCCGTAGTTTAAATTTCTGCAAATATAAATATAAAATTTAAAATGAACAAAGTTAAGATATTTTTCGTATATTTACGGAGTTTTTATTGAAATGAGGGTAAATTTTTAAAATGTATAGAAGCAACCTTATAAACCTTGTTATTTCGTACTCAGGTCTTTTTCTTGGACTGTTCAACACTTTTTTTAAACCTAAAGTAATGACATCAGAAGAGATCGGTATCATAAGTACGATACTTTCACTTACAGCACTACTTCAGCTTTTTTCGCACTCCGGTCTTTTGGCTGTCATTATGAAATTTTACCCTGTTTACAAAGAAACGAATAATAAGGCTCGATTCATTTCTTCGGTAATTGTCACTTCGTATATTCTGCTAAGTTTTATACTCTTGCTTCTCTATTTCGGCAAAACTCTGATAATCTCTTATTACGGAGGAGGACCTATCGGGGATTATTTTATTTATATTCCTGCATACCTCATCCTCTCTCATTCGACAGAACTCTTCGAAAGACTGTCAAGAGTACTTTTTGTTTCAGTAAAATCAAACATGATCCGAAATGTTTATTTTAGGATTGCGAACTGCACCTTTCTGATCCTGATGTTCATATTTTCACTGACTTTCACAGCCTATATGCGTTTCTTTTTTGTTCTTAACCTGATAACTGTTATCCAGATGGTACTGCTGTCTGTGAAATATCTTAAAATCAAATGGACTCTAAAGGACATCATACCTGATTTTAAGTTTATGACGCGGTTCGTATCTTATTCTTTCTTTATGCTTGTGGCATCGATCTCCGGTAACCTTGCCAACAACCTCGACAAAATAATGATCGGTCACTATTTAAGCCTCAGTAAAACAGGGATATATGCGATCGCACTGACTGTTTCAAGCATGATGAACATAATATTCGAATCATTCTCAAGGATCACACAACCCAGACTCTCAGAGTATGTCCAGTCTGGTAATATACCTGAAATGAGAAAAGCCTTTTATGAAAATCTTTACAATAATATACATTTCGGTGTTATCGTTTTTTTTCTGATATCTGTCTTCTCGCATGATATTCTGTCGATCCTTGGAAAAGAATATGCGGAAGGAGCGGCCGTAATAGTAATTATCGCCATCGGGCAGTTATCCAACTTGTCTGTAGGAATGTGCGGAGAGATTTTATCTCTTTCAAAATACTATAAATTCGATTTTTATTCGAGAACCGCTCTGATATTCGTAGTCATTGCTTCAAACGCTGTATTTATTCCTATATTCGGAATTACCGGAGCTGCTGTAGCTACAAGCTCGAATCTAATCATTTACGACATTTTTAAAATGATCTATGCTTACAAAAAATTTGGTATTCATCCTTTCACAAAGACAACCCTTAAGTTTTATATATCAGGTTTTATTATAGCAGTACCCGTATGGTTCATAAGGGGCATTATTCCCATGAATTTAATAAATTTATCCTTCATTTCATTCTTTTCTTTTCTCGTTTATGACATTATCTTGGGGTATGGGTTTAATTATGAGTATTCCATATTAAGAAAAATTAACAAAAAAATCTCCGGGTAATATATGCAAAGACTATTTATTCTTACAAATTCCGTAGGATCGATCCCTCAGAAACTCCACGAAACCGAATCGTTCTCAACAGATCTGATTCAAAAGTATTTTATCAACAAACATTTTGAAGTTAGAGTCTTAACTTTCGACAAATTTATTTCAGAATTCTCTGGCCTTAAAAACAACATAAAAGGATCATTCTTTATTTATGCAAGCTCTCAATATCCTGAATACTATTCGTCTATTGAGGATATACTTCTGCTGATCAGAAGATCGGGGGGGATTCTTATTCCTAAGTTCATTCATTTCAGAGCTCATGAGAACAAATATCTCCAGGAATTGATAAAAACAGATCTTGAAATTGAAACTCCGGGATCGGTTCTGATCAGTTCTCTTGAAGAAGGAATGAACAAAATCAAATATTGACAATATCCTGTTGTAGCGAAAATTGCTGAAGGTTACCGAAGCAGTACGGTAACTCTTTTGAAAAATATAACT
>JAQVNT010000145.1 GCA_028702975.1 Candidatus Delongbacteria bacterium | reverse complement strand
ACCGCAACGCCGGTATCCTGACAGACGGCCATTTTCTCCCTTGCAGCAAGCTCGTAATTTTCCAGTATCACCGAAAGTATCTCTTTCCCTGTTTCAGATCCTTCTGTTTCCGAAAATTTCCTGATGCTGTCTTTGAGGTCTTCACCCACAAAATAATTTGCGTCCATGCAGAGCTTTTTTACTGCGGCCGTTACTTCTTCTGCTTTGATCTCTCTTCTCACAGAACTTTCCCCGTATTCTTTTTTCTCAGAATAAGCCAGCTTCCGGCTGAAGAAAGAAGCAGACCGGCGAACAGGTTCAGCCTAATTTCTTCAGACAGAAAAACCACAGCGAAGACGGTTGCGACGGCGGGTTTGAACAAAAATACCAGAGATGAGGCTACAGGCCCTATCCTCTTAATAGCGGTAAGGAATGTGATATAGCTGATGGCTGTTACGAATATTCCAAGATAAAGCAGTTTGATTGTCCTTACGCCTGAATCGAACAGCTCGGGAGAGATGTTCAACGACCCCGATAAACTTACATACAAAGCGATGAAAGCCGTACCGAACGCGAAAGAATAAATGTTCACGATGAGAGGTCTCCGTTCTCTAACCGCTCTTTTGTTAATGATCGTGAAGAATGCGAACGATACAGCACCCGCCAGTGCGAAAAGCGAACCCTTTTCTATAACAAAGCTGCTGAAATCCCTAATGACGACAGCGGCAATACCTAATATTCCCAGTATAAAACCTGCGGTTCTCCTAAAAGATATTTTTTCGTGTTTTCTTATCAGCGAAAGAATATAAACAAAAATGGGGTTGGATGAGATAATCAGAGCTACGACCGCAGGCTCCCCGTATTTGATGGCGTATTGAAGCATGGTCATCGAAAAAAAAATATTTATGAACCCCAGTAAAGCGAAAAGAGAGTAATCTTTGTATTTAAGACCCTTAAGATCTTTAGCGGCTCCGGTGAACACTGCATAGATCAACAGGCCTATAAGCCCGATGAAGAACCTGAAGAAAGTCATCTCGAACGGCCCCAGATAGCTCATGAGATCTTTCGACACGACCTCGATCGAACTGAAGAATATTAAAGTTACAAGAAAATAGAACAATTCACACCTCTTGAGAATTAGACCTGAAAAGTAATACAAAAAAACATATAATTCAATTTCTTTATTTAAGAAAAAAACTTATATTAACCACGAAGAAAACACAAAAAGGGAGGACTCACTATGGCAGTCAGCGGATTTAAACAATTCAAGGTCGCATTTATAGTTCTGATAGTGCTGATAGTTGTACTATTCGGAAAAAGATTTTTTATCAGCATTGAAGCAGGACATATCGGTGTTGCCACTCTATTCGGTGAAGTTCAGGAAAAAGTATATGAAGAAGGACTTAACATACCCGTTAACCCTCTTTACAGATGGCATATATACGATGTGAGAGAGAAAACTCACCTTGAACAGGCTCAAGTACCTACACAAGACCAGCTCCAGACGAGCGTAGATGTGAGCGTTCAGTTCAGGCTCATGGCTGAAAGCGCACCGGAGATCTTGAAATCAACCGGTCAGTTCGAAGATGTTCTGAGAATACATATCGTACCTAAGCTTCGATCGATCATAAGGGAGCAGGGAAAATCGATCAAAAGAGCCGAGGATTTTTTTACCGATGAAACTCAGACATTTCTTGAAAACTCTCTTTTATCCGGCCTCAGAGAATATCTTGAACCCAAAGGGGTTGAGGTAAGCGCAGTGCTAATAAGAGATATTACGCTTCCCAAGTTCATCACGATAGCGATAGAAAAGAAGAAGGAAAGAGAACAGGAAGTTGAAAAGCAGAAAGCAGAACTTGAAAGGTTCAAGACCGAACAGCAGCAGAAGATCGCCCAGGCTGAAGCTGAAAAAACCGCAGCCTCTATGGATGCAGAGAAGATCAAGCTCCTCGCAGACGCTGAAGCATACAGGATATCGGCGATCAATAAATCAATCGCAAATAATACGAATTACATAAAACTCCAGGCTCTCGAAGCTTTAAAGGCGATCTCGAAAGACGACAATGCGAAGATCTATTTCTTAAACGGGGACAGTCCCAATCCGCTTCCACTGATGAATATCGGCGATACAAAAAAATGACAACTTTTTTTCTTTTGCAGTGTCTAATGTTAAAAAAGACGGAGAAATAATGAGACTGACAAAATCTAAAAAGAACTCAATGCTCTTCGGAGTATGCGGCGGAATAGCTGAATGGCTTGAATGGGACCCGACAATTGTAAGAATAGGTTATGTTCTGGCGTCGATATTCAGTGCGGCTTTTCCCGGCATTCTGATTTACATACTGCTGATATTCATTATGCCCGAGTCGGATGAATAATATACAAGTTTTATAACGATATAATAATTAAATATTTTCTTGACTAAAACCGTCAAAAAAATTATTTTTGTTAACTTTAATTGAGTAATTATTTAACGGAGCCTGAAATGCCTATTACAAAACTTGAGCAGATGTTCGAGATCCTCAAATCAAAACCAAAGAAAAGACTTGTCGCGGCATATGCTGTCGATACTCACACGATCGAAGCGGTTAACGCTGCAGTTGACCTTGGAATAATCGAAGCAACACTTGTCGGAACCCGCGCAGAAATAGAAAAAGTCTGTAAATCCGAAGGAATTGATGTCAACAAATTCCAGATAGTCGAAGAAAGCGATGAGATGAAAGCGACCATGAAAGCAGTTTCTCTGATAAACGAGGGAAAAGCGGATTTTATCATGAAAGGTCTGGTAAGCACTGATAAATACATGAGAGCGATCCTCAACAAGGAACAGGGTCTTCTGCCTCCAAAAGCTGTTTTGAGCCATGTAACAGTTGTTGAAGTTCCGACTTACCATAAGCTTATTACAGTAGGTGATGTGGCTATTATCCCCGCTCCCGATCTGTCCCAAAAGACCGCTATCACGAATTATGTTATAAATACGGCTCACGCCCTTGGAATTGAGAAACCTAAGGTCGCTATGATCGCTGCCACCGAGCAGATGTCCGCCGGGATGCCCGCATGCGTTGACGCCGCGATAATCTCCAAGATGTGCGACAGAGGACAGATCAAGAACGCTTTTGTTGACGGTCCTTTGGCGCTTGATGTGGCTCTTGATGAGGAGAGCGTTAAGATCAAAAAACTGGTAAGCTCAGTCGCAGGCGATGCCGACTGCCTGGTTTTCCCGAACATCGAGTCAGGTAACGTGTTCTTCAAGACCTGCACCAAACTTGCCGGAGGCGAACTTGCCGCACTGGTAGTCGGAGCTAAATGCCCCGCAGTTCTTACATCGAGAGGCGACAGCGCAAAAACAAAGACATATTCGATCGCGCTTGCATGCATGATGTCGAGATAAATTTTAAAATAAATAAGGGAGAGGAAATGGAAATTAACAGGATCCTGGCAATAAACCCGGGCTCAACATCAACAAAGATCGCAGTTTATGACGGAGAAAAACTGGTTTTCCTTAAGAATATAAAACATTCTGTGGATGATCTCGCACCTTTCAATAAGATCGTCGATCAGTATGATTTCAGAAAGGAAGTTATACTAAAGGAACTCAAAGACGCTGAAATTGAATTGGATAAGATCAAGATCGTTGTAGGAAGAGGCGGACTGGTAAAACCTGTGCCCTCGGGAGTTTTCAGAGTTAATGAGCAGATGAAAGCGGATATAAAGAACAGCAACAAAGACCATGCTTCGAACCTGGGTTGCTTTATAGCTGAAGATATCGCAAAGTCACTCAAGAACGGCGCTATAGCAGTAATCACTGACCCGGTAGTTGTTGACGAGTTGGACGATGTTGCAAGAATAGCGGGCCACCCTCTGTTCAAAAGAGTTTCAATATTTCACGCCCTGAACCAGAAAGCCGTAGCAAGAAGATATGCAAAGAGCGTGAACAAAAAATACGAGGAAGTTAATGTGATCGTCGCTCACCTCGGCGGAGGAATTTCGGTAGGCGCGCACAGAAAAGGAAGGGTGGTCGATGTGAACCAGGCTCTTGACGGCGAAGGACCTTTCAGCCCCGAAAGAAGCGGAACACTCCCCGCCGGCGATGTCTGCGCAATGGCTTTCAGCGGAAAATATACTCATGAAGAGATGAAGCTGATGTTCAAGGGTAAAGGCGGATTCGCGGCATATCTCGGTACAAATGATGCCTACGAAGTGGAAAAAAGATGCCTCGCAGGAGACAAAGAAGCAATAAAGATACATGACGCCCTGGTTTATCAGGTCGCAAAATCCATCGGAGAACTTTCGACTGTACTTAAAGGCGAAGTTGACGCCATAATTCTTACCGGCGGGATCGCTTTTAACCCCGATTTCAACAAACAGATCGAGGAAAGAACTGCATGGATCGCTCCGGTAGTCGTTTATCCCGGAGAAGATGAGATGGGCGCTCTGGCAAGTAACGGTCTGATGGTCATCAATAAAGAAGTGGAACCTATCGATTATAAATGATATTAAGATCTGACTTTTAAGCCCCGGTATCCGGGGCTTTTTTATTACCGCACGGCGAGCTTGAAATTCGCCCAGTAATAAGGGTGAGGATCGAAGTATGTCCTCACATCCCGTTTTGCCTGAGCGAGCGCTTCCGGCGCAGGGAGGCCGGCCGCAACGTTCCGGAAATAGCGCTTCATCAGAACAGAAGCTGCAAGGTCGTCCGTGCGCCATTTGCTTGAAATGACGCTCTTTGCGCCGGCTTCGAAGAAGGCGGCCGTCAGGTCGAAGTGGGAATAGTATTCCTCTCCCGACCTTCCGCCGGTATCGCATCCCGACAGGATGACCGTTTTACCGTTCATATCGGATTGGCTTATCTCTTTCCAGTCAGTTTTGCCGTCGTTACCGTCGTCGGCCGAAAGCTGAATATAGCTCGATCTTCCGGAAGCGGCGAGTGAGTCTTTTTTCAGAACGAAGCTGTGGAC
>JAQVNT010000144.1 GCA_028702975.1 Candidatus Delongbacteria bacterium | reverse complement strand
GATTATATTCGTTCTCCTTGTCTGATTTATGTGCTCAAGCATGGCTGCGATGGTCGTTGACTTTCCAGAACCAACCGTACCTGTCACTATAACAAGACCTCTTGGCGTCATACACATTTTTTTAAGAACTTCGGGTAGGTGCAGCTCATCGATATTCTTTATGTCAAAAGGGATAGCCCTGATCGCAACGGCTATTGTTCCTCTCTGTTTATAAATGTTGACCCTGAACCTTCCGACACCTGTCACGCCGAAACCGAAATCAACTTCTTTCTGAGCAGTGAAGGTCTCTTTTTCCTTCTTTCCCATTAATTTATCGGCAATCGAATTCATGTCTTCCATAGAAACGGATTCATCGGCCCAGTCCACAAGCTGACCGTTGATCCTGAAGATCGGTTTTATCCCGACTTTAAGATGAATATCAGATCCTCCCATCTCCAGGAGTGACGCGAACATTTTTTGAAGATCTATCATAGTTGTCTCCCTTTCTAAAAATTGTAATACGGAATATATTTTATTTATGACCTCAAGTCAATATAATTTATAGTAAAACTTTTTCTGATTTTTTATTGAATAATGCGTGAATTTTTCGTATTTTGTTTATAACCGATCAAAAAGGAGTCCGATTGAGTTTTTATCACACGAAAAGATTACTGCTGCTTTTATTGTTGTCATCTGTATTTTTGTATTCGCAGGAATTCAGAAACATTGCAAACCCCAGATCAAAATACCTTTACGAATACAGGGACATCTATCTGTCGGCATTGAGAGACAGCATCAACTCAGAAATCTATGATCTGGAAGTAGACAGGGAAAATACCGGCGATTTAGCTGATTCGTTATTTTTCAGAACTCTGCATTATAATATTTACAAATACAGACTTACAGACATTTTCGATACACTTGAAACTCTGAAGAATGTGAGATCCGAACTTACAGAAAACAGTTATTTTAACAGCAGACTCAAAAAATGGAATGATTCAACGGTTATCCAGTATGTCACTTTTGCTGTTGAACTGAGTGTACTGAAAAAATACCTGTCCGCATTCGATCTTGAGGATTTTAAGAAAACCGAAACCTACAGATTTTTGAAGAACAGGCTCGTGTCCGAATCTTATAATACCGACAAAATGGACAGTGTTCTTTCCCGGATAAATAAACTCGGGTTCGAACCGATCAATTTCTACTACAGGCCCAACTCAATAAAGGAACAATATCAGGCGGACAAATTCGATATTACCAAATTTAATTTTAAGGAGCTGACCGAATTTACCCGAACACATGCTCAGGCCCTTGAGAAAGCTGAATCGGAATATAAGGTTAACCGTGAGATAATTGTAGCTATCCTGAGAAAAGAAACTAATCTTGGAAAATACCCGCTCAAGTACAATCCTTTTGAAGTACTTTTGGCGCAGGCTCAGTTCGCAATAGAAAATCCGGCATATGATACTATGGTCCGGATAAACAATCTGAAGAGGATCTCAAGACTGAAGAATTCTGCGGCAAACAGTCTGTATAACATGGTTAAGTACACTATCGATAACTCTATCGATCCTGCAGAAACAAAGAGTAATTTTGTCGGAGCTGTCGGTTTCACCCAGTTCATGCCGTTCAATTTACATCTCGCAAAAGACGGAAACGGTGACGGGAGGGCAGACCTTTCAAATATGGATGATGCGATAATGAGTATCGCCAATTTTCTAAATACAAACGGATGGAAAAACTTTTACGATCTGAACTCAAATAACCGCAGATCAATAACTAAACTTATTCTCCGATATAATACAAGTGATTCATACGCCGAAGCTGTATATGAGATCGCCTCAGAAATTAAAAGGCAGATGAAATAAACTTACAGGGCTAATTATATGAACGGACATTCTGACATACTCTACCTCCCCGGAGATTTCAGAGAAAGAGAACTATGGGAAAAAGTTACAGATGACCAATGGAACGATTCTAATTGGCAGCTCAGGAATTCTATCTCTAAGGTAGAAGATCTTTCAAAGATAATTCTTTTAAGCGATTATCAGAAATCCGAAATTCAAAGAGTTGTCAGTACGCTGAGATCACAGGGAAGAGAACCTTTCAGAATAACACCTTATTATGCTTCTCTTATTTCAAAAGATCCCTTTCATCCTGAACTTCTGCCGGGAGAAAAATCCTATAAGAGAATTGACCCGATTTTTTGGCAGTGCGTACCAACTCCCGCAAATCTTCTTTTCAAGAATACCGGAAAAGTAGGAGCCATGTCCGAAGAGACAAGAAGTTTTGGTGCGGCGTATCAGCGTTACCCGAACAGAGTCGCACTTTTTGTTGCCGAGAACACGAGTTGCGCTTCTTACTGTGTGCACTGCCAGAGGGCAAAATCGCTTGACGGACACGCCGATGTCAGCCTCAACGAAATAAAGAAAGGCCTTTTTTACATTTCGTACAATAAAAATATCGATGAAGTTCTGGTTACGGGCGGCGATGCTCTGAGGGTCAGCAACTCGCTGCTCAAATTTGTGCTTGAAGAACTTAGCAGGATCGATCATCTGAGGGTTATCCGCATAGCGACCAGGGTCCCTGTAGTACTTCCGATGGCAATAAATGAAAAAACCCTCGAACTTATTAAAACATCATCGAACAGGTATGCCAAAGGTGTCCTGAAGTATGTATACTTTATGACGCATATAAATCATTACAGAGAGATCACGAAAAATCTTCTTTCGGCATCGGCATTGATCAGGGATTTCGGATTTACCATCCGCAATCAGACTGTACTTCTAAATCATGTAAACGATTATTTTAAAACACTTGCAGAGACATTCAGGAGAATGCTTTGGGCCGGAATACATCCCTACTACCTTCTGCAGTGCCATAAAGAAAAAGGTATAGTTCACTTTATCACGCCAATCCAGATCGGTGAACTTTACATGAAGCATCTTCAGGGCTGGATTTCCGGGATAACAAGACCGGACTACGCGTGCAACATCGAAGGAGGCGGCGGAAAAGTGCTTCTGATGCCTACCGGCTATGATACATTCAGGAACGGAAACGATATTGAAAAGAAGATATCCGAAAGTTTTGCAACAGTTCATACGTGGGACGGAAGAATTCTAAAGAACTACGAAGCTTTGGGAAGAGCAACAAGGGATGAGTTTGATGAAGCCGTACAGGTAATGAACAGATTCTTTGGCAGAAAAGGAGTATTTATGCCCAAGATAATTATAGTGGACGAAAAAGGAAAACGAATTGAGACAACGAACAGAACAAAACTCCCAGGACTGACGAATCTTAAAAAATCTGAATTACTGAATTATACGGTTATTAAAGGCGATCTTCCTCTCAACAATCCATATGACATTTCGCACGAACTTGCAGAAAAATATAAAAGTTCAAAATACCCCGGAAAGAAAATTATAAAATAAAAGTATTCAAGTCCTGTCAACAGGAAGGTCGAACAAAAGGAAGTCTCCCTCACTTTCCCAGCTTCTAAAATTGTGTTTCTTAAAGAGTAAACTGGAATTCTTGTCTTTCCGGCTCAAAACAACGCATAAATTCTCCTGACCGTTCCCGTATGCGGTTTTTTTGGCCATCTTTAAAAGTTCTAAAAACAGCTCCGGAGTTTCAGCTTCAAAGAAACTGATAAAAAAATCCTGTTTCTCTCTTATAGTGTATAGACACAGAGCTCTGATCTTCCCGTTCTCGGAAATGGAAAGAACATTCCCGTTATCAATAAAGTCCGAAGTTATCATTTTTTCAACGTAAGGTTTTACGACCCATGAAAAGCAAATGCCGTTCGTATTCTTTTTCAGCCATCGGGATCTTTTTATAAAATCTATGATCAGATCGGGATCGCCTCCCCTTACTGCTTTATTTCTCTTATACTCAGGCATACGTTTTAAATTTGGAAGCCGTAAAGACAAATGGTTCCTTTTTTCGAGAACCGAAAATCCAAGTTTGCTGAAAAGAGATATCGATTCGATGTTTTTATAATAAGTAGCAAATCTGACGGTTCTTATTATTTTTTTTCTTCTTATCACTTCTAAAAGATGCTTCGTGATAAAACTGCCAACCCCCTTAACTTTTAACGACATATCCTTTCTCAATCCTTCTATCCAAGCGTCATGTGGAGTAAGCATCGTCAGTTTTTCAAATCCGATCAGCCTGTTTTCTTCATCGACCGCAGCGGCAAATTCCCCATCTTTATCCCTAACCCATTCATCGAAGACGATCGGCAGATAATCGCTCCCTTCCCAGATATCTTTCACGATTTCAAGGACTCTGGATTTGTCATCATGCCTGACTGTTCTTATTTTAAGCATATACTCTCTAATGTTTTACTTTTTTGTTAAGCTTCTTTGAATATTCGTCTATTGAATAAACATATTTGAGTGAGAGCCTTTCCGGCCTGTCTTCATCGCTGATCTCGAGTTTCTTTTTTGATCTCTTTCCGAAAATTATCAGGGAAATAATATTCCAATCCTCCGGAAGTGATATGAATTTCTCCACCTTCTTATGTTCAAAACCCGCAATAATATGCGCCACAATACCCATTTCAGTGGCTTTGAGGATCAGTTGCCCTACTCCGATACCGGTATCAAATAGATAATATTCAGTACCGCCTATTACGCAATCAAGATCTTTTTTAGATATTACTGCCGCGATGCACGATGCCTCATGCGCCCATTCGTTCCCCTTTTTTAGAGATGTCTTCATTTTCTCAAGTATTTTCGGAGAAGTCACAAATACATATCTCCACGGCTGATTGTTGAAGCACGACGGCGCCAGCGATGAAGCATGGATAAGTTCCTTTATGACATTTTCACCGATCTCGATTTTTTCCAGTGACCTGTAAGATCTCCTTTTTTCAATTGCAGCAGATACCTTCATATTCCCACTCCGTATAATTCTTCGACATGCTTATCTATTTCTGTCTTAATATTATCCGATTGTAT
>JAQVNT010000143.1 GCA_028702975.1 Candidatus Delongbacteria bacterium | reverse complement strand
TAGGCGGATGGAGCGGAATGAACAGTCTTTCCAGGCCGCTTTCGGCTATAGTACTTCAGAGGATAATTACTTATCACGGAACGGCATGCGTGGCCGGATTCAGTTTCGGTGTTCAGTGGATATCGATAATATTTATATTCATGCAGGGAATGAGAGTTTCAATTTCTTCTCTCGTCGGTCAGTTCTTAGGTATGCGGGAGATTAAAAAAGCCGAGGACACGACTAAAGCGGGCCTGCAGTTCGGTTTCGCTTTCGTTTCTGTCGTGACTGTCTTCGGGATAATTTTCGCAGAGCAGGCGATAGGTGTTTTTACCACCGATCCCTCTGTTGTAGCGGCGGGAAGCGGCTATCTTGTCATCGTGTTTATCGGTATGTTCTTCGATGTGCCGATGACTGTTTACGCCGCCAGTTTTAACGGTGCGGGAAATACCGCCCCGCCGACAGTTGCCGCTTTTTTGGCGAACTGGGTCGGCAAGATCGGTTTCGCATTCACTTCGACCTACGTTCTGGGTCTGGGAATAAACTGGGTCTGGGCGGCAATATCGATCTCTATGGTAATTGAGGGTCTCGGTCTCGCATTCTGGCACAAAAAAGGATACTGGAAGCTGAGGTCGGTTTAGTTATTATATTAAGATAAAATTCATTAAGGAATTTATTGACAAATCTTTTGAAATTATTTAACTTGAAACCGTGTCAAAAATGTAAAATTTTAAAAAGGAGCATGAAATGCCTCATAAGATCACTGACAAATGCGTTGCCTGCGGCGCCTGCAAACCCGAATGCCCGGTTGACTGTATTACCGAAGGCGATATCTATGTAATCGACGCAAGCGCATGTATCGACTGCGGAGCCTGCGCAGCTGTATGTCCTTCAGACGCGATAATCCAGGAATAAAATATATTCCATGATATCATAAAAAAGACCGTTCACGGACGGTCTTTTTTTATTTCCTTAGAACAATTTTGATAATAGCTGCACGATCCGCATTTAGAACTTTCACAGTCCTTCGCAGTGTTTTTAAGTCTTATAAGTATATAGGCAGCAGAAACGGCTACTATAATTATTACGATCAGATATTCTACCATAATAGTTTTCCTATATTAAATATGAGAAATGAAACTATCCATGCGGTCGATGTTGTAAAAAAAGCTGAGAAAAATGCCCATCTCCATTTGCCGGATTCGTTTTTTATCGCGGTCACGGTGGCAATGCATGGAAGATATAGAAGCACGAATATCAGGAAAGTGAATGATTTGAGCTTGTAAGCGCCGTCATAAAGAAATGATGATGAATTCTGGAGTTTTTCCGAAAGCGTATTGCCTTCTTCTTCTCCGTGAAGGATCGAAAGAGTGCTTACAACGATCTCTTTTGCCGCGAATCCGGTCACGACAGCCACATTGCTTTTCCAGTCGAATCCTAATGGATCGAAGACAGGTTCGGCAAGTTTGCCTATCCGCCCGATGTACGAGTTCTCAAGCGGCGGATAACCGTCGCTCTCCGCCGGCCTCGGGAAATATCCCAGCGCCCAGACCACCACCGAGGCGGCCAGAATGATCCCGCCCATTTTTTTCAGGTACTGGTAAGCCTTATCCCACATGTGGAAGGCGGTCGATTTGAGGGTCGGGATCCTGTAGGGCGGCAGCTCCATCACGAACGGCGCGTCCTCAGTTCTGAACAGCGTTTTCTTTAAAAGCAGAGCTGAGACCATGGCAACTGCAACTCCGATAGAGTAGATCAAAAACAGCATGAACGCAGGGTTTTCAGGGAAGAATGCGCCGATCACCAGAATATAAACAGGTAATTTTGCGCCGCAGGACATGAAGGGGATTATCATCATTGTAACGAGCCTGTTCTTTCTGCTGTTGATAGTTCTTGTAGCCATTATAGCAGGAACAGAGCACCCGAACCCGATCAGCATAGGTATGAACGATCTTCCGTGCAGGCCTATTTTATGCATAATCTTATCTACAATGAACACTACTCTGGCCATGTATCCGGTGTCTTCAAAAAACGATATGAAGAAAAACAGGATCAGGATGTTCGGAAGAAATACAAGAACTCCGCCGACTCCGCCGATGATGCCGTCAACGATAAGGTCCTTCAAAATTCCGTTCGTAAGGTGCTCAGAGAAAAAGACGGAGAGGGACTGTACAAGGTATTCGATTAACCTCATGGGATATTCGCCGAGAGTAAATGTAGCCTCGAACATGAGCCACATGAATGCTGTAAATATTGGTATCCCCCATATCCTGTGAGTCGCGAATTCATCGATCCTGCGGGTTCTTTTTGCCGCAGGCCCTGATTCGTTCACCGTCATTGTTTCCATTAAAGCGCCCGAAATAAAACCGTATTTCGCGTCGGTGATAATGTTATCTACCGGGTCCTGATAATGTTCTGAAATGATCTTTATTTCTTTTCTGACAACGGTCATTATTTCTTCAAAGTTGGATGATGACCTTTTGACCCTGGATAGAAAATCGGGGTCGTTCTCAAGCAGTTTTATCGCCGTATATCTTGGAGATATTTTTGACAGAAAGCTGATGTTCGTGTCTTTGGACAATACTGACCTGATGCTTGAAATAGAGTCTTCGATAGGATGTCCGTAATTAATATGTATATGCCTGATGTCCGGTTCGAGGTCGTTATAGTACGAAACTATTTTTTTCAAAAGTTCATCGATTCCGATCTTTTTTGCCGCAACTGTCGGCACGAACGGGATCCCTGTCATCCTGGCGAGCCCGGCATAATCGAACTTTGACCCCGAATTTTCAAGCTCATCGTACATATTAAGGGCTACTATGATCTTGATGTCCATATCTATCAGCTGGGTAGTGAGATACATATTTCTTTCGAGATTGGAGGCGTCAACGACGTTCACTACAAGGTCAGGTATTTCGTTTATGATAAAATCATGTACTATTTTCTCGTCGTCGCTGTACGATGTAAGTGAATATGTTCCGGGAAGGTCGGTTATATTTATGATATATTCTCCGTACCTTACTTCCGCGGTTTTTTCTCCGACCGTTACGCCGCTGTAGTTCCCGACCCTTTCCCTGAGCCCGGAAATGTAGTTGAAAAGCGTGGTTTTACCGCTGTTCGGGTTGCCTACAAGCGCCACATTGATCCTTCTGCACTTGTTCCCGTTGCCGTTATGGGGGTTATCGGAAACTATATACGGAATATTTTTGAAAATATCTCTATTCTCATGTTTGTGTTTGCCTTCAGAAACTTCTATAAGTTCAGCTTCCTCTTTTCTGAGAGACAGATTGTAGCCCATTATTTTGTATTCTACGGGATCCTGAAGCGGTGCGTTCTTCAAAACTTCCACTTTTTTACCTTCAACGAATCCCATTTCCTGTATTCTTCTGCGGAATGATCCGATGCCGCGCACTTTTTTTATGAAAGCGCTTTCACCGTTTTTAAGCTCTGACAGTTTCATTACCACCTCTTAATGATACTAAATCTCAATAAATATAACGATATCCTGAACCGTTCGCAAGAAAAATATTTTATTGTCATTGACAAAATAGCGAAATAGTATTATTTTTGATTTCAAGTTGATAACCAGCCGGCAGATGTGCTTAAAAAAGCATTGACATAACGAAAGAATTAATTTTAAGGAGGAACAATGAGGAAGCTTTTCATTGCTGTCATTTCCATTTTTATGGTTCTAACGGCCGCCAATGTCGCAGTACTCGATAATTCGAAAGTGACCGGATACAAGATCACCGGCGAAACTGAGAATTATCTTGAGTTGAATTTTAATGTCGGAAGTATAAATTACTCTGACATAAGCACTGAAAAAGGTGCTTTCACATCTGTAACTATCGACGGTGGGACGCTGACAAGGATTGAGGGTTCTCCGGCATTACCGGCGATGCATGAGCTTATCGCTATGCCGTACGGCGCTGAGCCGTCTGTCGAAGTTATAAGCTACGACAAAAAAGTTTACAGCCTTAAAGAACTCGGAATAGAGAATCCGGTCCTTCCGGCACAACCTAGTTACTCCAAAATGACTAAACCCGAAGACATTAAGTTCATTTACAACGAAAGTTCTTATATGTCTTCAAAATTCAACGACGGAGTTCTAGCTGAAGTTTCCAAAAGCGGAACAATGAGAGGCGTAGGTGTCGGAGTATTGAAGGTTTATCCTTTCAAATACAATCCGACTGAAGGAACTGTTGAAGTTTACAACGATCTTAAAGTCAGAGTTAACTTCATAGGCGCAACTTCGAATGCAAAAGAAAAAGCAGTTGAAGAATATTCACCTTATTTCGAATCAGCGATGGCTCAACTGATCAATTATAGATCACCGGCCTTAGATTCGAAAGCTGATTTAATGACTTACCCTGTAACTTATCTGATAGTTGCAGCTACAGCTTTAAATGGTAATGCTGATCTTAACCGATTTATAGCTTGGAAAAAACAGAAAGGCTTCAATGTAATAGTGAACTATGTAGCTACTACATCAACAATATTTACAAATGATGCTTGGGTCGAAAACCAATACAATACTTTGAACCCGAAACCTTCTTTTCTTCTCATTATTGGTGATAAAGATGGTACTTATGGCGTTATGACTGAAGCTCCTGTGTTATTAGGAGGAAGTAATGTATCTGTCTCGGATCTCGAATATGGAGTTATCGGTACGACAGCGACAGCGAACAGGATACCTTCAATATATGTAGGAAGAATGTCTGTAAGATCAACAGCCGAACTTACAGCTCAGGTTGACAAAACTCTGTGGTATGAAAAAGAACAGTTTGAAGTTCCCAGCCCCGATCTTAACTACTTGACTCGCACTTTGGGTGTGGCAGGCGTTGAAGCCGGAGAATCTGAAACTCATGGAGATCCTCAAATATCTTACGGCTGGACATATTATTTCAATGCGGCGCATGGGATGGGAAACTCGGTTACATACATGTCTGACACCTCTGATGA
>JAQVNT010000142.1 GCA_028702975.1 Candidatus Delongbacteria bacterium | reverse complement strand
CCTCGTGATATCGTCCGAATTCGAGAGCCTGACCGACATAGAGAACACGCTCGTAAAGCAGCTCGAAAACAGAAGGAACATCTATCTTAAGGATGTCGCGGAGGTCAGCTACAGATCAAAGGAAAAGAGGTCGTTCACGAGATACAACTCGGAGCCTTCGACAGCCATTCTTATCCGCAAGGACGGGGACGCGAACGCGGTCACTGTCGTAAAGCTCGTCAAAGAGATAACGGATGAGCTGAACAGAACGCTCGATGTAAAGATAAACACGGTTTACGACCAGTCGGAATTCATAACCGACTCCATAAACAATGTCGTTCAGGCTATACTTCTCGGCGGGATACTTTCGTTCCTCACGCTCTTTCTGTTCCTGCGCGAATTCCGGTCGCCGTTCAACATAGCCCTCGCTATGCCGATAAGCATTTTCTCGACTTTCACGCTGCTCTATTTCTCAAAAATTTCACTGAACCTGATGTCGTTATCGGGATTCGCGCTCGGGATCGGCATGCTCGTGGACAACTCGATCGTCGTGCTTGAAAATATTGACAGGAAGAAACGGGAGACCGCCGATGTCTTTACCGCATGCTGGCTTGGAGTAAAAGAGGTGATCCTGCCCGTTTCGGCTTCGACCTTCACGACGATCATCGTTTTCATGCCGGTCGTGTTCGTGTCCGGCGTTGCCGGCGAGCTGTTCAAGGACCAGTCGGTATCTGTCGCCTTTGCCCTCATAAGCTCTCTTTTCGTTTCGGTCACTCTGGTCCCTGTACTTTATAACAAATTCAGCATGGGGAACAAAAAACAGACCCAAACTGACGAGAGCATCAAGGAGGACAACGGCCCGATATTCAAGACCGGCATCTACTGGACGATCCTTGTTCTTGTCTATTTCGGCGTCGTCAGCATCAGCAAGATACCAGTGGACGAGTCGGCATTCGTGTTCATTCTGTTCCTAGCGGTACTGACGGACCCTTTCATCAAAACTCTCGAGTTCATAATATTTCACCGAAAAGATGAAGGACTGCCTAAAAAAGCTGTACTCCGCGCGTTTATGGTTAATTCCGGATGGTTCCTGCTGCTGCTTCTCCTTACGATACCTTCAGCCTACATAGCCAAGATCGACTATTTTGAGCCCGTTCACGCACTTCTGGCATCTGTGGGGATGAATTTCCTTAACGGTTTTGAGAGCTTTCTTTATGATATCTCATCATTTATAAACGAGCTGTTTCAGCCTTACGAAGAGGAATTGAGCACCAAGACCTTCATGCTTTACGCTTACATTCTCGGCGGAATAACATTCTTCGTCAACCTGTTGGGCCTGTTCAACCACAGAAAATTCTACGGTTTTTCAAAGGGAACGGATTCGGAAGTCTTTCAGATCGAAGGGATCAGGCGAACGGTCAAAGGCTTTTTCAGGATCGTGTTCGGGTTCATTGTCGGACTTTTTATTTTCTATTTCAAAACCTCCGTTTCATTTATAAAAATAATTTCGAAGCCTGTCCTCAAAATTTTCGATTCTTCATATTCATACTTTGAAGACAAATATCATTCACTCCTGACTTACGCGCTGGATCACAAGGCAAGGACTTTTACGGTCTCGATCATAGCGTTCGTTCTTTCAGGGATTATTCTCGCAGGCATGGAGAAAAGAGTGATGCCGGAAGTTGACGGAAGGGAGTTCATTCTTTCAGTTGAATTAAATCCCGGCACGAGCATCTGGACGACCGAGAGTGTTATCATGGATTTCGAGCAGATGATACTTTCCAAAGAAGGTACTTTGTCGGTTTTCGCCACGGGAGGCATTTCCGATGAAAAATCACTTCTGACAGGCGCAACGGTCTATAAAGGCGATCTTCAGGTCAAGCTTGAAGAAAATATAACTACCGCTCAGTTCATATCGGAGTTGAGAAATGACATCGACCAATACAACCGGAATAAAGACATTAATCTAAAAATCAATTTCAATACCGATGTTTCAGTTCTGGGCGACATGATTCAGAGCGAAGAGGGAGACCTGAGCGTGAAGGTGTTCGGCAGCGATCTTGCGGACCTCAAAGAAATTTCAGAAAAAGTAACTTTATCCTTAAGAAGCACAGGCGTTCTGTCTGAAATAAAATCTGATTTCAGCGGAAGCAAACCTCAGATAATAATCGATTTCAACGACGCTTTCTTAGAGGACAACAACATTACTGAATCAGAGATATCGTCCTTCATCAAAGCCTCGATCAAAGGCGAAACAGCCACCCAGATCACCGAGAATAATAAGACAGTTGACATTATCGTAGGCACGAGTGAGGATTTTAACGAGAACATTAAGAATCTTACCGGAGCTACGTATAAAAAAGGCGGAAAATCCTATCCTGTGAGCTCGCTGATAAATGTTAACTATTACAGCGGGCCCGAATCAATAAAGCACCAGAGTCAGGGGAGAGTGATAACCGTGACCGCGAGCCTGACTTCAGGAAGACTGGACAGAGCCGTTGAAAAGGTCAGGGAAGAGATCGGGAAGATACCGCTTTACAGGGGAATGAGGATAGAAGTGGGCGGACAGAACGAGGAAATGCAGGATTCCATGATCCAGATAATCTTCATGTTCCTTCTCTCTTTCGTTCTGGTCTATATGGTGCTCGCGTCCCAGTTCGAATCCCTTTTAAGCCCGCTGATAATAGTTCTGAGCGTTCCGTTCGCCTTCGTAGGCGTGGCTCTGGGCCTGTTAGTGACGGGCCAGACGATAAACATTCTGTCGGGCATCGGGATGATCATGCTTATAGGTATCGTCGTCAACGACGCGATCGTCAAGATAGATTTTATCGAGAATTCTGTCCGCGACGGAATGAGCGTCAGAGAGGCAATATACGACGCCAGCAGGAAAAGACTGAGGCCGATCTTAATGACGACGATTACAACCGTGTTCGGCATGATTCCGATGGCCATATCCTACGGCGGCTCGTCAGAGCTAAGGAAACCGCTCGCGGTGACCGTAATTTTCGGTCTGTCATTCGCCACGCTGTTAACGCTTGTAATTCTGCCTGTAATTTATGAGGCTTTCAAGAGGAAATAAATGTTCGAGAAGATACTTTCCAGACCCGTTACTATCCTCATGTTCTTCGCGAGCATGTTCATTCTGGGCATCATTGCGTTCAACTTTATTCCGCTCGAGCTTAAACCGAACACGGAATATCCCCAGCTTATTGTCAGCGTGTCATGGACGAACGTCTCGCCCGAAACGATCGAAAAAAAGGTCATCAGCGTAATCGAATCTGAAGTCTATACTCTCGAAAATATTTACAAGGTAACATCTGAATCAGAGAGTTCTTACGGCTCCATTTCGATCGAGTACAAGATGGATACGGATATGAATTTCGCCTATCTCGCGCTGAATGAAAAACTGTATCAGGTCAGAAAGAATCTGCCTGAAGCTGTGAGGAACAGGGTATTCATCAGAAAATATGTGCCCAGTGAAGAGGCTGAAGAAAGTCGTGAACTTATAAGTTATAACATTTTCGGCAAGATCAGCCTTGAAGAACTCGGTCTTATAATCGAGAACGACCTGGAGAATGTTCTGACTTCGATAGAAGGCGTGAACTCCGTTGAGGTCTCCGGCATCCCGAAAAACGAGTTGAGGATACTACTGGACAGAGATAAGGCTGAATTCTACGGGATAAACATTTCCCATTTCACCGGACTTTATCAGTACGGGAACCTTGTCAATGCGGGGGAGGTTACTGACGAGAACGGACTTTTGTTCACTGTGGATATAGACAATCAGCTAACGAGCGCTGAACAGATAGGGAATATAGTTCTTAAATACAGCGACGAAGTCCCGATCAGGATCAGGGATGTGTCTGACATTTCCGTTACGAACATTCAGCAGACGAGGATGCAGAGGATCAACGGCAGGGAGTCGGTCGATATTTCCGTTTTCAAGGAACCCGGCGCTAATGCGATCTCCACCTGCGACAGGATATATGAAGCGGTGGACAAATTCATAAATAACCATTCGAAATATGAGCTCAGATCGGAGATAAAACTTGATTCAACAGAATCGATCAGGGAGGAACTCGGCGACATTAAGTTCAGAGGTATGTTAAGCCTGATCGTCATCATGCTCGTTCTTTTATTCTTTCTCAAGAACATCAAACTGTCGGTCGTAATAGTTCTTTCGGTGGCTGTCAGTCTGCTCACAAGCGGATTTGTTCTGTATTTCTTCGACTTCACGCTCAACATAGTAACTTTGTCGGGTCTTGTTCTGAGTTTCGGTCTGCTTGTCGATAACTCTGTCGTCGTGCTTGAAAATATCGTCAGACTGTATAATCACGGCCTTGAGAGATTTAAAGCTACAGTTGAGGGTACGAGAGAAGTTATCATGCCTGTTCTCAGCTCGACTCTTACAACGGTCGTAGTGTTCATACCTTTCCTCTATATGTCGGGAGAGAGAAGGCTCTACTGGATACCCATGGCCATAGCGGTCGGCGTAAGCCTGATGTCATCGTTTCTGGTATCGATCACATTTACACCCATACTTACAGGTCTGTTCCTGACTGAAAAATACAGGAACGCCATTGCGGGTGACGATCTTAAAGAATTCGCCGGCTACAGCAGATTTTTAAAATTTTTCATCAACAACAGAAAGGTCGTACTTATCATAACCGGGCTTGTATTCTATTTTTCATACTTTCTTTTCGACAGCTATGTGGATAAGGGCAGAAGGTTCAACTGGAATGTCGAGAACACCGTAAGGGTCTATATTTCCATGCCCGTGGGATCGACTATAGATATGAGCGATGAGATCATAAAGAAGTTCGAGGAAAGGATACTTCAGACAGGCGGATACGACAAATTCACTACTTCGGTCGGACCGACATATGCCTTCACATCGATTCTTTATACAGACGAGCAGTATTATTCTACAGCGCCTTTCGAGATGGAGAACGAGCTGGTATCCATGGCGGTCAATTTCT
>JAQVNT010000141.1 GCA_028702975.1 Candidatus Delongbacteria bacterium | reverse complement strand
CGACATAGTTGTGCGGAGAATTCTGTCAAAAGAAAGGGAAACAACGGACTTCGATGATTTCTGGTTTGTCGGAAATGAGGCTAAAAGAGGCGGAAAAACACTTAAGATAAATGTTGTTGAATTATAACTAAAAACAGGAGCGCCGGTGAAGACTTCGAAACAGATAAGACAGGAATTCTTAGATTTTTTTATAAAAAAGGAGCATACCAAAGTTCTGGCTGCGCCGGTCATACCTTATGACGACCCCACTCTGCTTTTCACCAACGCTGGAATGAACCAGTTCAAAGATATTTTTTTAGGCACAGGCAAAAGGGATTATACCAGAGCCGTGAACAGTCAGAAATGTATCCGCGCCGGCGGTAAGCACAATGACCTTGACGATGTTGGAAAGGACGGTTACCATCACTCTTTTTTCGAGATGCTGGGTAACTGGTCGTTCGGGGACTATTACAAAAAAGAGGCTATAAGCTGGGCTTGGGAGCTTTTGACGGAAGTATGGAAGATCGACAAAACGAAACTTTATGCCACGGTCTATAAAGACGATGACGAAGCTGAAGAGCTCTGGAAAACAGTGACCGACATTGACCGATCGAACATCTCCAGACACGGAGATAAAGACAATTTCTGGCAGATGGGCGAGACCGGACCGTGCGGACCATGTACCGAGATCCATTATGACAGGGGAGTGTCGTTCTGCAGCAAGCAGAATGTTCCCGGGCACAAGTGCGAACCTAACGGCGACTGCGATAGGATATTTGAGATCTGGAACCTTGTTTTCATCCAGTTCGACAGAGATGAGAACGGCAAACTTACACCTCTCCCCTCAAAACATGTCGATACGGGCATGGGATTCGAAAGGATATGTCAGGTGATCCAGGGTCAGAACTCAAATTATCACATCGACCTTTTCAGAGATATAATTTCAGAAATAGAGAGTATTACGGGCGTCAAATATGACGAGGGCGGGAAAGGAGTTCCGCACAGAGTGATCGCAGACCATATAAGGACTCTTCTTTTCGCGATATCGGACGGAGGAATGCCCTCAAACGAAGGCAGAGGCTATGTGCTCAGAAGAATATTGAGAAGAGCGGTCAGATACGGCACTAAGCTTAATATGAAGGAACCTTTCATATACAAAATCGCCGATAAAGTCGCTGAAATTATGGGTGATGAATTCCCGGAGATCAGAAAATACCTGGTACACGCTCAGGGAATAATTCAGGCCGAAGAAAAAGCGTTCCTGACGACTCTGCACAAAGGGATCGAACTCTTCAACGGGTTCGTTGAGGGAAAAACGGGCGGCGACAGGAAAATCGACGGCGAAACGATATTCAAACTCTACGACACTTTCGGATTCCCGGTCGATCTTACTGCCCAGATGGCTGAAGAAGCCGGATTTAAAATGGATATGCCCGGTTACGAGTTGTGTATGAATAAGCAGAAAGACCAGTCCCGGCAGCATCAGAAATTCAAAGGATCGGGCGATATTACATGGACGGTGCTCAGTGAGATCACAGCTACTGAGTTCAACGGATATGACGAGCTTGAGACAGTTTCGAGAATAGTCAAGTTCAGAACGGATGATAAACACATTTATCTGGTGCCTGACATTTCGGTTTTCTATGCCGAGTCCGGCGGGCAGATCGCGGATAAAGGTACTGTAACGATAGACGGGATTTCGCTTGAAGTTATTGATGTGCAGAAGGACGGGGATTATTTCGTCATCAAAACTCTCAAAAAGGAAGGGATAGAGCCCAAAAAGGAAAGTGTGTTAGATCAGGCAGTGAATAAAGAGTTCAGGGAAGAGTGCAGGATACATCATTCAGCGACACATCTTCTGCAGGCGGCTATCAGAAAGGTATTCGGGGAGCATATAGCTCAGTCAGGTTCATTCGTTGCGAACAATATTATGCGTTTCGATTACTCTCATTACGAAAAAATGTCTGATGAGAATATCAGGCGTGTCGAAGAAATCGTAAACTCTTTCATAAGAATGAATCTGCCTATAGTCACTGAGGTCAAGCCGCTGGACGATGCGCGCAGTGAGGGCGTAACCGCGCTGTTCGGCGAAAAGTACGGCGATATTGTCCGCGTGGTAAAAATGGGTAAAGTGTCCGCCGAACTCTGCGGCGGTACGCATGCGTACCGCACCGGCGACATCGGCTACTTCCGGATCCTGTCCGAATCAAGCATCGCTGCGGGAATCCGCAGGATCGAGGCCGTGTGCGGCAGATATGCCGTAGCTGTAGCCGCAGATCAGAGAAACATAGTTGAGTCTATCGTAAAGATGCTATCGGTCAAAGAACCTGAGATATTGGAAAGACTGCAGAAATCCGCGCTTGAAAAACAGGAGCTTGGAAAAACTTTAAATGAGCTCAACGAGAAACTTGCTCTTTCCCAGATGGCAGACCTTATCACAAAAAAGATCACTATCGGAAATATCAATATAATTTCATCAATTGTTCAGGTATCCGACGCGAGAATTCTTAAGAACCTTGCTGAGAATCTGAGGAACCAGATGCAGTCTGCCATAATACTGCTCGGAGCGGACATCGGCGGCAAAGCCTCTCTCGTGTGCGCAGTTACCGATGACCTGAAGGCGACTATACCCGCAGGCAAGATCGTGGGCGATGTAGCGAGAATGCTCGGCGGCGGCGGCGGCGGAGCGGCTCATCTGGCTACTGCCGGCGCAAAGGATGTCTCAAGGCTTCAGGAAGCCATTGAATCCGTAAAAAATTCCATATAAAAAAAATGGCGGATCTTTCCGCCATTTTCTTTTAAAATATAATCGAATGAATTTTAATCTTTTACGCACCGGGCATAAAGTCCAAAGTTTCTAATAATTGCGAGATCCTCTACTTTTACACTGTCATTATACATTCCGTATGCAGTAGCCATTGATGAAGGAAGGTAATCGTTAGAAATCGTCCACCAGTATCCGCGAGTGGTCAGATCGTAGAAATTACCCATATTTATTCTCCAACCGCCGGGTAATGCCGTAAATCCGCTTTCGTTCGACGCTCCTTCGTTCGGTGCGGCCCAGTGAACGAAACCGGTTTCTTTCAATTTCACGCCTGCACTGTCCGGTCCGCCGACCCAATTAATAAGTTCGTCCCATTCGTCATCAGTAGGCATATGCCACCCGTCCGGCGCTATCTTTCTTGTATCTGTCACAGCTTGCCAGTTATACATTTGGCCGAAAGTCACTGAATTCGCAGGATCGTTATTATAGCTGCACCTTCCGGGCGTGGTGAGCGCATACCATGCCAAGTAATCCTGAACTTCGGGGATCTCGTCCCCGTTCCTATATCGGGTTACTTTTAAATTTTCAGCCATCCATATCTGTCCGCCTATACCGATAGTGGTATAAACATTACCGTCGATGTCTGTAACAGTTCCTGTTTCACCTGTATGATCTACAAAAGGCTCAGCCGTTATCGTTTCCTCGCTGCATCCCGCAAAAGTCATCAGAATTATGATGAACGCGGAAATTAATATCATTTCGTACCTGATTCTGCTCATTTCGTCTCCATTTTTTTAGTACCAAACTACTCCGACTCCGATACTCATCATGAAAGGTGTAGTATCGGTTTCGGGAATAATAAATCCGTTTATAGAAAAATGAGCTTCCTTTGCGAGCTTATCCGCGAGAGCTCCGAAATCGCCGAAGTCTATCGTCCACTGAAATCCCGTCATATTGAATTCTGTTGAAGGTTCTTCGTCGTCATAATAATCTCCATTTAGCTCATAACTACTCCTGCTCATCACAAAATTCGGTTTCCAGTAAAGTGCTAACATTACACCTTTCCAGTCTTCGGGTGACAGATATCGTCCTAACCCAAATGTGTATCCGATATTTCCTGAGAATTCATATGCAAGCATAGTAAAATTAGCTTCTCCTTGTCTTAGGGTAGAAGTGCTCCAGTCGAAATATGGCATATCCATGCTGCCGAAAGTGATATTGAATGATCCCATTGCCCCCAGCGAAAATGCTGACCATGTACTTTTATTTTCGTCATAGCTCGGTGGTTTTATCCATTTCAAAGTGCCTGAATATGTCATACCGAAACCGCTCATATCGAATTGGCCTAGAGTCCCTCCCATGTCCATACTTGTCATAGTATAGTTAACAGTCATACCGCTGCCCTTCAGGATTCCTCCGTCCTCGATCCAGCTTCTTCTGTTGGCGTCAGATTCGAGTGTCTGATAGTAACTCACGCTTAATTTTCCTGTGTCTTTATTTAGATCGACTTCAGGTTTCTCGTATTCATTTTCCTGCCTGATATCCTCTATATGCTGCTGTTTTTCCGGACTTATGGTTTCAGGCTCAGGATCTGTTTCTGTGTCGGCTCTGTTTTTTTTGAACTGATCAAGCATGGAACCGCCTGAACTTGCAGGTTCAGTTGTAGCCGGCGGAACGGGTGCGGGAGATACAGGTACCACAGGGTCTACAGGTGCCGATAATAATTCAGGCTCAGCAGGACTTTGCGTTTCAGGTGTTTCCTTTTCATTCACAAAAATGATTTCGTTAATATTGTCCCAGCTCACTATTCGCTTGCTGCCTGAAGCGTCGATTATCTCCGCATACTTGCCGATCTCGTAACTCTCGATCATGCACTCAAGCTCCGTTCCGTTCTTGTAAACAAGTTTTGCCTTCTGTGCGCAGAACAACGAAGCGGTAAGAAAAACCGTAAGCAGCACCGCCGATTTAATTCTCCATGTACTCATACTGCACTCCCCTATTCCAAAGGAATATTTTATTTACAAGTATCTTAAGTAAATTAAACTGATTTGTCAAGCACTGAAATATTTTTCAAACGCTGAAACAATACCTGAAATATCCTGTTCGTCAAGATCAAGATGCGTTACGAGCCTGATATTTTTGTGACCTGTTATCAGAATGCCTCTGTCTCTGAGGAATTTCTCTATATCGTTATCTACATTTCGGTTAAGTTCAATGAATACCATATTGGTTTCGACCGCGTTCAGGT
>JAQVNT010000140.1 GCA_028702975.1 Candidatus Delongbacteria bacterium | reverse complement strand
ACGACCCCGCCGCCGACAGCAACGATCACGCTCTTCCTGTCGCACCCGAACTGTATAAGTTCTGAATATATTTTATCGATAGTTCTTAAGTTCTTGCATCTCTCTCCGCCAGCGAGCGTGATCACTCTTGCGTTACCGAACAATTTATCCTTGTAGAGCTTCTTCACATTCGCATCGGTAATAACAACGGCGTCCCCGTTCTTCAACAGGATTTCGAGCTCTTTTCCGGCATCTGTAAATATTATTTGCTTTTCAACCGGCATTTAAAACCTTGTAATTTTACTCATCATTATATAAATTTAACACAATTTTGGAGTAATTAAAAATGAATAATGATAAAAAACCTGTATATTTATTTGTTCAGAACACATTAAAGGACGATCCCCGCAGATTTTTCCTGGGTGTGCTGACCGTATTTCTCGTCAATATTTTCGTCTATTATATATTTAATCCGACTTTCGGCATGATAGCTCTTATTCTGACCATACTTTCGCTTACGGAGATATTTTTCCCTTTCAAATACGCTCTTTACGAAAAAGGCCTGATCGTGGACAGATTTTTCTATAAAGTTAAGCATGAGTACGGCTATTATAAGAAAGTATATAACGATAAGAACGGGGTCTTTCTTTCGCCTTACCGGTATCAGACGAGAATGGAATCTTTCAGAGGTATTCTGCTCAGGATACCAAATGATAAAAAAGATGAAGTGATCGCTTTTTTGAAGTCGAAGATCGAAGTTGAGCCTACAGAAACAAAAGAGGCGGAATAAACCGCCTCGATTTTCATATATTTTATCCGATAATTATATCTTCGGGCCGTGCTGAACGAGAGCTTTTCCTTCTTCGTTGTTAGTGTAGTTCCCGAAATTTTTGATGAATTTCTCAGCCAGTCCTTTAGCGACTGAGTCATAAGCGGCTTTATCCGCCCACAGGTCTCTCGGGTTTAAAATAGCCGGATCTACTCCGTTGACAGCTTTAGGTATCTGAAGTCCGAAAACATCCATTGTCTGATATTCGGCATTAAGCAGTGAACCGTCGAGTATCGCGTCAATTATCGCCCTTGTAGCCTTGAGACTGATCCTTTCTCCGACTCCGTATTTTCCTTTGATCCAGCCTGTGTTTACAAGCCATGCGGTCGAACCGTGCTCTTCCATCTTTCTTAAAAGCTCTTCAGCGTAAACCGTGGGGTGTAATAGAAGGAAAGCAGCGCCGAAACATGCGGAGAATGAAGGCACCGGTTCTGTAATTCCTCTTTCAGTACCCGCGACCTTAGCGGTATATCCGCTCAGGAAATAATACTCGGTCTGTCCCGGAGTCAGCTTTGATACGGGGGGAAGTACTCCGAACGCATCTGCGGAAAGGAAAATAACATTCTTGGGGTGTCCGCCTTTTGAAACGGGCTTGACGATCTTAGGTATGTGATAGATCGGATATGAAACCCTTCCGTTCTCTGTTTTGTGCGTATCGTGGAAATCGACCTTACCTTTATCGTCGAATGCTACGTTCTCGAGAAGCGCATCTCTTTTTATAGCTCTGTAAATATCGGGTTCTTTTGCGGGATCCAAATCGATCGTTTTTGCGTAGCATCCTCCCTCAAAGTTGAAAACACCGTCATCGTCCCAGCCGTGCTCGTCGTCACCGATCAGATATCTATTTGGGTCTGCCGAAAGAGTGGTCTTTCCCGTTCCCGAAAGTCCGAAGAACAGAGCCGTGTCGCCCTTTTCTCCCTGATTTGCCGAACAGTGCATAGCCGCGATGTGCTTGAGAGGAAGGAAATAGTTCATCATTGAGAAAAATCCCTTCTTTATCTCTCCGCCGTACCAGCTTCCGCCGACGACAGAAAGTCTTTCTTTTATATTGAATACCGCGAATACCTCGCTGTGAAGATTCTGCTCTTTCCATATCGGATTTGAGGTTTTGCAGGCGTTGAGCATCACGAAATCAGGTTCGAAATTCTCTAATTCCTCGTCTGTCGGCCTGATGAACATGTTTTTCACGAAATGAGCCATCCACGCGACTTCGGTGATAACTCTAATTTTCAGTCTTGTAGATTCATTTGCTCCCGCATATCCGTCCTGAACATAAAGCTTTTTCCCTGAAAGCTGTTTTCTGCTAAGCTCGTAAAGGTGTTTCCAAACATCTTCCGAAATAGGTTTGTTATCTGATGTAAGGTTTTTTTCGTCTCTCCACCATACATTACCCTTGCTTTCACTTTCGAAAACAATGTATTTGTCCTTGGGTGAACGGCCTGTGAATATTCCGGTATCCACTGCAACCGCGCCTGACTCGGTCACAAACCCTCTCTCAAAGCCTTCGAGAGAAGGATCGGTTTCGTGCTTAAAAAGTTCATCGTAAGAAGGATTGTGATAAATTTCCTTCGCCCCTTCGATTCCGTATTTTGCGAGATCGATCTGTTTCATAAAACTACCGCCTATTTTAATTTTTTTTGTTTTCAACAGGGTTTTAAATTTAATCATAAAAATTTATAAATCAAAAAATATTTTTTCCAATATTTTACGGCAAAAAATATGCAAAATCCAAAAATTACTATTAGGGAATATCTGAGAAAAATGCTTATATTGTCTATAATAATGACCGGAGACTTAAAAGATGAAAAGAACAAAAATCATTTGTACATTGGGGCCTGCAACCCGCTCAAAAGATGTTTTAGAAGAAATGATAAAAAGCGGAATGAATGTTGCGAGAATCAATTTCTCTCACGGCAGTTACGAGCAGCATAAAATAGCTATAGATCTGGTAAAAGAGGTCAGGAAAGGGCTTGATGTGCCTGTGGGTATTCTGCTTGACACAAAAGGACCTGAGATCAGGATAAAAGATTTTGAGAACGGACAGACCGAACTTAATAAGAACGACACATTCATTCTGACTACGAGAGATATTATTGGGAACGAGAATGAAGTTTCGGTAACTTACAAAAATCTGCCTCAAGACATTAAAATCGATAACCGAATCCTAATTGACGACGGGCTGATAGAACTTATAGTAACCAGAGTTGAAGGAACAGATATTACCTGCAAAGTTATAAACGGCGGTGTAGTCAAAAATAGAAAAGGCGTGAATATTCCCGGAGTAAGGATAAAACTCCCGTTCCTGAGCGAAACTGACAAGAAAGACCTTCTTTTCGGGATAGAGAATGATATTGATTTCATAGCTGCTTCATTCGTAAGTGATCCTGCGGACGTTAAAGCTATGAGAAGTTTTGTTGATTCGAATAACGGTGAAGAGATCAAGATAATCGCCAAGATCGAGAACCGGGACGGTGTGAACAATATTATGGACATAGTCAGAATTGCTGACGGCATTATGATAGCAAGGGGCGATATGGGTGTCGAAATACCTTTTGAGGAGATCCCCGGAATTCAGAAAGACATTATCAATAAATGTTACAGGCTTTCAAAACCTGTCATTACAGCGACCCAGATGCTTGATTCAATGATAAGGAACCCCAGGCCGACGAGAGCTGAAATTACCGATGTCGCGAATGCTGTTTATGACAGTACGAGTGCTATAATGCTTTCCGGCGAAACTGCGGTCGGTCTTTATCCTGTCGAAACAGTAAAAGTAATGTCCAGAATAGCCGAGAAAGCCGAAAGTGATATAGATTATAAAAAAAGATTCAGAGATAATTTTGAAAAGCAGTCCGATAATGTCACTAACGCTATCGGTTATGCAACAACATCAACAGCACATTCTCTCGACGCGGCCGCGATAATCACAGTTACAAAATCGGGAAATACCGCCAGAACCGTCTCCAGATTCAGACCCGCCTGCCCGATCATAGCTACAACTATCAATACAAAAGTGTACTTCCAACTATCATTATCATGGGGCGTTATACCGCTGTTAAACGAATTAAAAAATACTTCGGATGAGCTTTTTGAACATGCCACCGAAACATCTATTCAGTCAGGTTTGATAAGATCAGGCGACCTTGTTGTAATTACAGGCGGAACTCCAGTCAATGTAAGAGGAACCACCAATACAATGAAGGTTCAGATCGTCGGCGATGTTCTGCTGGAAGGAAGAGGTCAGAATAAAACTTCAGTATCGGGAAATGTCTGTTCGATCACAAAAGACGGAAGCGGAATAGAAAATTTCACGGCCGGAGATATTCTCGTTATATGCTGCACAACCGAAAATATACTTCAGCTGATAAAACATTCAGCTGGAATAGTCACCGAAGAAGACTTTTCCGATTCCGGGGTCGTGATAGTGGGAAAAGCACTCGACATACCTGTAATATCCAATGCCGAAAGCGCGACAGAGATATTAAAAAGCGGGACTTTGATAACGATCGATTCCGCGACAGGAAAAATATACAGCGGAATTAAAAAGGCTTAAAATTATTCATTAATAAAGATCTGTTCTGCGGTCGGCTCTGCAGTCTATGAGCTTTCTGTATTTTTCCACATTCGATATATCAATTTCAGCCGATTTGAAATCTTCAGTACATCCGCATCCTGTGACGAGATAACCGTCGGGAGCTATCACCATTGAATTTCCGCCGTAAGTGGGGTTTTGTTCACGCTCTGAAGCCCGGTTTACAATCACAAAATAGCACTGGTTCTCGATCGCTCTGGCATACGACAGCTTTATCATCGCATCGACTCTTTTATACGGCCATGTGGCAGGTACGATAATCAGATTCGCCCCTTCGCTCCACAACTTTCTCTGACTTTCGGGAAATCTAATGTCGTAGCAGATGTTCAGGCCGATCTTCCATTCCTCGAAGCCGAAAATACCGAGTTTATTTCCCTGATCGAAGATATTATCCTCATCCATCAGCCTGAAAAGGTGGACTTTATCGTAAGTTGACAGCACTTTTCCTTCATTATCAATAAAGAATGCCCTGTTGAAGATATCTCCGTTCTCTCTGACCGGAGTAGTAAGAATGACAGCTGTACCGTTCTCTTTCGCCGCGCCCGAAAATTCCATGACCACTTCCTGCCATTTATCCGACCAGTATTCCATATTCTTCCTGTCGT
>JAQVNT010000139.1 GCA_028702975.1 Candidatus Delongbacteria bacterium | reverse complement strand
AACCTGATTTTGCCCATTCGAACATTCCGCCTGCCAGATATCCCGTTACATTGTCGATCCCGACCCTGTTGAGCCATTTTACGATCTCTAAAGGCGCTTCGTGACTGTCTATCACCAGAATTATTTCTTTTGAAGGCGGAACTACCCATCCGGCGAAGGTCGGAAAATTTCCGCCCAGGTCGATGTTCAGTGCTCCGGGTATGTGCTGACCGCCGAAGGCGTTATATGTCCTCGTGTCGAGAACAAGCACATTCTTTGACTTAGATCTTTCGAAGAATTCTGACGGATCGAGACTGTTTATCACAGGAAGCGACCGTAAAAGAGCAGGTCCCTTTCTATTGATATCCGAACATCTCCCGAAATGGTCGGGTGCGGGCGGCATACCGGTCGTGAGCGACTTGATGAACTCTTTTTTGTTCTTTATCTGAAGTGCGCCGTTATACTTTTTTTCATATCCTATCGTGGTCCTCCATTTAGCACCCATCGCCCGCCCGCAGAGTGAACCGGCGCCGTGCGCAGGATAGACCTCGCAAAAGTCGGGAAGCTTCAGGAGCTTTTCAAAAAGACTGTCGTACAACATTCCCGCCAGTTCTTTTGCAAGGCCCGGAAAAAGGTCCGGTCTGCCTACATCTCCAACGAACAGCGTATCGCCGCAAAACACTCCGAACGGCTCTTTCCCCCTCGCAGTGTCCGACATTACATATGAGATATGCTCAGGAATATGGCCGGGAGTTTCCAGAATTTTCACTCGGACATCCTCGATCATAAGTTCATCATTTTCTTTTAAAGAGGTATGAACGAACTTGCACTCAGCTTTTTCCGGCGCATGTATTTTTGCTCCCGTCCTATTCGACAGTTCAACGTGACCCGATATAAAATCCGCATGGAGATGCGTCAGTAGTATGTGCGTAATTTTCACACCGTAATCTTCGGCCTCTTTTATATATTCACCTACATCTCTCGACGGATCGATCACCACCGCGGAATTTTTGCCTAAGAGCATATAGGAACTGTGAGCGATCTTCTTTACGAAAAAGTGCTTTACTATCATTTTCTACCAGGCTTCTACGAAAGCTGTATCATTATAAATGTCTTCAAGTCTTGCCTTATGGCCCTTCTCCATTGTTGAAAGCTCTAGGAACATATTTTTCTGATTCTGATCGGCACTGGCGTCCGCGAAACTCTGATACATTTCCATTGCCTGCTGCTCTTTCTTCATCGCAAGGACTATCGCATCGGTGAATTTCATGTCGGATGTAAGTTGAGGTAGCGGAAGTGATTCGGCTATCTTGTAATCCGGACCTTCCTTAAAAACCATTCCGTTGAAATCGTCGTTGAGATATCCCTGAAGAAGAGCCTTGTGTTTGAGTTCTTCTTTTGCCAGCTCATTGAAGATCGATATCAGGCTCGGATCTTTTGTTTTCTGTGCGGCATTTTTGTAAAATTCGTAAGCTTCCTCCTCATTTCCGACAGCGATCTCAACGATAGCTTTGTACTGGGACATGTTCATGTTTTCCTCCAAAAGTTATTAATTGGTCATCTCCGGTTTTTCCGTATTCCAATTATAAGCTGAAAAGTCCCTTTTGTCAAACTTAAAATTCGAGCTGATAACCGAAATTCTGTCTGCTTTTGACCGGAAATATATTGCCGATAATCCCTCCGATCGTAAGATACCTGATCTCATCCTTTGCGCTGATGATTATGCTGTATTCCGGCGGGTATCCTGAAAATACTTTAAGCTTACAGAATTCTTTTACCTCGCCGTATGTCTCAGCGTTTATCTCGTAACATTCAGCCGAAAAACAGCTGCCTTTCTGTCCGAACTGTACATGGTCTTTCATACCTTTCTCTCCTTATTATAGCTGTAATATCCGTTCTCTGCTATTATTACATGGTCCACCAGAGGTATCTGAAGTATATCTCCGGCTTCTTTGAGCATTCTTGTTATCCCGTCGTCATGTTCCGAAGGTTCAAACTCCCCGGAAGGATGGTTGTGTACCACTATGATTGATCCTGCAGCGCATTCTATGGCTGACTTGAATACTTCTCTCGGATGAACGAGCGTCCCGGTCAGGCTGCCGACGCTTATGTTCTCGTCATGAATTATGCAGTTCTTTGAATTAAGGTAAATTCCTCTGAAATGCTCCTTGACCAGCGTTTTCATGTCCTTCGCGTATTCATATATATCCTCAGGTCCTCTGATGATCACCTTTTTTCTTCCGCCCGTTCCGTAAAATCTCCTCCCGAGTTCGAACGCGGCAACGATCTTCGCGGCTTTGTACGGGCTTATTCTCATTACGCTGCTTATCTGGTTAGGATCTTTTGTCTCGGAAATACTTTTTGATCCGTATTCTCTTATTATTCTTTCAGATAAGGCAAAAACGCTTTCGTGTTTCGAACCTGTTCCTATTATCACGGCCAGAAGATCCGACATTCCCAGATCGTCTATCCTTCCGTTTATCAGCTCCTCCCTCGGGAACTCTGTTCTTCCGTATTTTTTCGCAATGTAATCCGACACCTGCATCATTTAACTTTCTCCACTTAAATTTTTACTTCCGACGGTAAAATAACACCAGAGGCGTGTCAAATCGTGACACGCCAAGAAAAAACTTGATTTTTTTTCAACTATTTTATTCATTTAGGTCATGAAAAATGCCGATCTGGAATATTATAAAAGAATACTCGACCGATTTCTGAAAGAAAAAGGGCTCAGGAATTCCTCACCTAGGGACAAACTTCTCACATTTCTCTGCGACCCTTCTAACGGTCTGCCTCAGCATTTTGAAGCCGATACGGTGGCATTCATGATCGTGAAAAAAGAACTTGGAGTATCGAGGGCTTCGGTTTTCAGGAATTTCAATCTTTTCACCGAGATCGGAATACTCAGGAAATCAAAATTCGGCGAGAACCATTTTCATTACGAGCTGACTGACAGCGAAAAAAAATTCCACCACCATCTTATATGCAGAAAGTGCGGCAGATTCATAGAGTTCGATAAAGGTTCATTCAATAATGTCGCAAAAAAGATCGCTTCGGAAAACGGGTACGAAATGACTGACTACCGGTTCGAGGTCTTCGGAATATGCCCCGAATGTAAAAAAGGAAAATAAATGCACAATATCAAGATCAAAAGAATATCAGAGTATGCAAGACTGCCCGAGTACGCGCATCCGGGGGACGCAGGAATGGACATGTTCTCGGCCGTCGAAAAAACTTTAAAGCCCGGTGAATTCGCTCTGATCGGTACGGGGATCAAAATTGAGCTGCCGGAGAATACGGAGGCACAGGTGAGACCGAGAAGCGGGCTCGCAATAAAGAACGGAGTTACCGTTCTAAACACGCCGGGCACTATTGATGAAGGCTACAGGGGCGAGGTCGGCGTCATACTCATCAACCATTCAAAAGAGGATTTTACTGTTACTCCGGGGATGAAGATCGCACAAATGATCATAGCTCCGGTGATCAGAGCGCAGATAGAAGAGGTTGATGAGCTTAGTGATACGCGCAGAGGAGACGGCGGCTTCGGTTCGACCGGGATCTAACGGTAAATAATTCCGATTATCTTATCCATATCTTTATAGTCGGAGTACGGCAGCTGACCCGGCGCGGTGGGCTTTTCCCCGTCAGGATAGGCATAAACGACAGGACAACCGTAAAAATAAGCCTTCAGCCTTCCTTTTTTGCCGGTCTCGCCCATAGTTACTGGGATCACATTGTCCTTCTGCCTCATAAGTTCCAGAATTCTCTCTGCTTCTTCTTCGTTGCTGACAACAACGGCAAATTTAATAAGATCGGGACTGTATTCTTCAGCCTCAGAGATCAGACCGGCACGCATTTCAGGATCAGGAACGGCCTCAAAATTGTGGTATGAGAGCATGACCATCTTTCCGTTCTTTCTTGCTGCCGCGACTACCTGCCTTATCATATCCGGTGTATTGTCGAGACTGTAGTCAACGATGTCAGCTCCAAGTTCGAGTGATCTTATCGTGTAGTCGTAAGCTTTCTGCGGATCGGAAATATCTCTGTATGTGCATATCGTACTTTCGGCTTTTGAGATCATAAGTCCGATATCGTCATATTCCGGCTTAATAAGATCAAGGCGGAGTTCGACATTTTTGTATTTTTCTACAAGTTCAATGCATTTATCAATTTGAGGATCGGAGATGCTAACGAATATCATTTATCAGGCCTTCGATATCATTTAAAGCGGTCTTTCTTATTACGGGATACCCGATGTTTTTTAACAGGATCAGATCGACCGATCCGCCTGATTTTTTCTTGTCCTGAACTACAGATTCAAGAAGTTTTTTTGTTGAGACGAGCCTGGATATCCTGACGGGCAGCCGGTTGAGCCTGAGCAGGTCGATCAACCTTTGTGCGTCCTTTTCAGAAAGCCCGGTCAGCTTCTGCGACATTGCGCAAGCTGCGGCCATGCCTACGGATATGGCTTCTCCGTGGTGTAGGTGCCTCTGGTTCAATTCCAGCGCGTGGCCGATGGTATGCCCGAAATTAAGTATCTTCCTCATACCCTTCTCTTCAAAGTCGTCTTTTACGATATAGTTCTTTATGCTTACAGTCTTCTTAATTATGGCTTTGAGCTTATTTTCGGGCATTTCGGACAATATTTTATTCTCCAGCCGGCCGAAGAACGCGCTGTCATATATCGCGGCGGTCTTGATTATCTCGGCGGTACCGTTGTTGAAATTTTTCTCATCCAGCGTGCGTAAGAAAGCTGTGTCGATAATTATCCTGTCCGGCTGCCTGAAAGTACCGGCGAGATTCTTGAACCTCATTACATTGACCCCGTTCTTGCCGCCGACCGCCGCATCAGCCTGAGCCAGTAGTGTCGTCGGAACGAGGACGAGTCCCGTTCCGCGCTTGAAGGTGGCCGCCGCGAATCCGGCGGTGTCGCACACGACCCCGCCGCCGACAGCAACGATCACGCTCTTCCTGTCGCACCCGAACTGTATAAGTTCTGAATATATTTTATCGATAGTTCTTAAGTTCTTGCATCTCTCTCCGCCAGCGAGCGTGATCACTC
>JAQVNT010000138.1 GCA_028702975.1 Candidatus Delongbacteria bacterium | reverse complement strand
TCATTTAACGCGATATGGCAGGTGAATAAGAACAGGTCTCCTATTGAAATGCTCAAGACCTACCTTACGATCGTTTTTGTTTCGCCTATCCTTCTTATTGTTTCTCTCTGGCTTACTTCCAGGCTTGAATTCATCATGAGTATCGGGGACAGCTACTTAAAGGGATTTTCGACTTTCATGCTCTATCAGATTTTACCGTTCGGTCTTGTTCTGCTTCTCTTTCTTGCTCTTATAGTCATAATGCCGAACACGAGGGTCAAGATACTTAACGCTCTTATAGGAGCTTTTATAGGGGCTTTATGCTTTACCATACTCAAAGGACTGTTCATACATTATACCAAAATGGCCGTAAGCTATAACGTCATTTACGGTTCGATCGCGGCCGTGCCGTTCTTTATGATGTGGATATATTTTTCATGGATCATCGTCCTTTTGAGCGTGGAGATTGCTTATGTCCGTCAGAACATCCATAATTTGAAGCATCTTGAACAGAACATTCAGTCCAACAGGACAGACAGGTTAAGGATAGCGCTGATGGTAATGATAAAGATCACGAAAAATTTTATATCCGGAAAAGAACAGTCTTCGCAGCTCGAAATAAGCCAGGAGCTCGACATCCCGATAAGAGAGATAGCTCAATGTCTTGATTCTCTTGAAAAAAGCGGGATAATAATTGAGATAGCAAAAAAGCAGGATACTTATACACTTAATCTGCCGCTCGATAAGCTTACGGTCGGCAAGGTAACGGATTCTGTCGATCAGATGTATATCGAGAACAAGAATTTTAAATGCGAGTCTGAGATATTAGAAATGGCGGCTATTATAAAAGACAACAAACTTGCCGCCGGTTATGACGATCTGCTTGCGGGTTTTATTAAAAAATGATCAGGAAACTGATACTATTTGTTTCGCTTCTGCTTCTTTTTTCCTGCGAGGAAAGGATTTTTCTCGAAAGTACTCCCGACATTGTATTAAAAGACGGGGTCTATGTCCTTGACGCCTCTGGTTATGAATTCACCAAAGCCGTTCTTTCCGACAGCTTAAGAGTCTATGAACTTGTTTCATGCGGCGAAGCCGCGCAGGAGCCGGCGGTTCTGTTCAACGGCACGGGCGGGTATTACAGCCTGTATCTGCTGAACGGCGCGGACACTGTTTTTGCAAAAAGCACCTATGTGGGACCCGTGAACGGTGATCAGAACCTGAAAGTGACCGCGCTTGATGTAAAACAGGGCGACTGTTTTATAATAGAACCGCCGGGGGAAAAGCCGTCCGTCATTGACGGCGGGTACGGCTCACTGGGCTACTACGACTGGCAGGGCGGGGGCGAACAGATCCTGTCTGACCGCCTGAAGGAAAAGGGGCTTACCGGCATAAAATATATAATCGAAACACATCACGATACCGACCATTACGGGGGACTTCTTGACATAACTTCAGACGCCCTCTTTTCCTTTGAGGCATATCTTGATAATGCCTCTCCCGCCCTGCCCGGGTGCGGAGACACGCTCCGCTTCGGCGGCGGGGTGAACGGAGTAATTCTCCGTTACGGCGATGTCGCGGGTGATACTCTGACCACCGAGAACGACAGGTCGGTCTGCTTAAAGCTCATCTACGGTGATTTAGATATGATTTTCACCGGCGACATCGGCTAAGCAGGCGAAAATGACATTCTGTCAACAGGCCTGCTCAATCCCGCCGAACAGTACGAAGTGCTCAAGGTCGCTCATCACGGAAGCAAATTCAGCTCGAGTCAGACCTTCCTCGATGCCGTCCTTCCGCTGTTCTCCGTCATCTCCTCCGGCGAAGGCAATACTTTCGGTCACCCGGCAGAAGAAACCCTCGGCCGCCTCACCGCAACAGGATCAGATATCCTACGGACAGATCAAAAATCCACTATCGAGATATTTACCGACGGAAAGTCTTTTCAGATAGTTTATGAAAAATAAAAAATATTTTGGAACTTGAGAGAAAAGGGCGAAGTATAAGAACCGTAATAAGCACGGAAGTTCACACTTCACATAACATCCTCCTACTCTCTCTCACAAAAAAGCCCCGGATCACCGGGGCTTTTTTCATTCATCATATCTCGTTATGGGTCAGTTTGACATTAAATCCTTTCGATCTTAAGACCGAACAGAATCTTTCGGAGCAGTAAACAGAGCGGTGCCTCCCGCCCGTGCAGCCGAAAGAGACCTGCAGATGAGTAAAATCTCTTTCAATATATGATCTCGCGGCGTTTTCAGCCATTTTTGCGCAGTCGTCGATGAAACTTTTAACAGATCTGTACTCCGAAAAAAAAGCCACGATCTCTTTATCAAGCCCCGTATAATCCCTCAGCTTGGGGTCATTGAACGGATTGGGTAAGAACCTGCAGTCGAAAACGAAACCGCCCCCGTCTCCGAATTCATTGTCCGGGATCCCGCTTTTCTGGAAACCGAACGAATAGACTGAAATGAGAAGTCCGTCCATTTTAAAATCCCGCTATTGCTTCAGTAATATTATCGGCTATTTCGGAATATAGGTTGTTTTTATCTTCAACGGCGTACGGCATGCTTTTCTCTCCCGAAGCCATGATATTGGTATCCAGAGGTATCTGTCCGAGCAGTTCGAAACCCGACTTTTCCGCAAAATTCTTTCCGCCGCCCGAACCGAAAATGAAATGTTTTTTACTGCAGCCGTCGCAGATGAAGTAAGACATATTCTCCACTATTCCGAGAATTCTCACGCCGACCTTTTCGAACATATCGACTGCCTTGACCACATCGATAAGCGAAACTTCCTGAGGTGTGGAAACAGCGACGACGCCTGTTACATGAAGAGACTGAACGAGCGAAAGCTGCACATCTCCGGTTCCGGGAGGAAGATCAACGATAAAATAGTCAAGCTCTCCCCAGTTCACATCGCGGATCATCTGCTGAAGAGCCGTATGGATAAGCGGCCCTCTCCAGATAGTGGCCTTTTCAGGCTCGATCAGATTTCCGATAGACAGGGTTTTTACGCCGTGGATCATTATCGGGTCGATCTTTTCGTTCGTAGTGGTAACTTCGCCGTACTTCGTTCCAAGCATTTTGGGAACTGACGGACCGTAAATGTCGGCATCTAAGAGTCCGACTTTAAAACCTTTTTTCGCCAGTGCGACAGCGAGGTTCACTGCAACGGTCGATTTGCCTACGCCGCCTTTTCCGCTGGCAACGGCAATAATATTTTTCGCGGTCTCTAAAAGATTAACATACTGGGCCGGTTTCGGTTTGGCCTGCGCCGCATTAGGTGAGCAGGTTGAGCATCCTTCAGACATTTTATCACCTTCGTTTAGTTCATTGTTTCTACCACCGGGGGTAAATCTAAGAATTTTTTTCTCTTTAGTCTATGATATAATTGACAAATCTTTTACTTTAACTTAACTTTATATGTAATTAATGCGGAGATGTTTATGCTTATGATCAACTTGGAAAGAACCTCTGAGAGAATGTACGAATGGATGGAAAGGACCTTCAGGAAGGCGAGGCATCAGAAAGCGGTGCTGGGACTTTCGGGCGGACTTGACAGCGCGGTAGTCGCCTTTATAGCGGCTAAATCTATCGGAAAGGATAATCTGGAGTTCGTGAAACTGCCCTACAGAACAAGCAGCCCCTCATCGATCGCCGATGCGGATAAGGTCATAGAAATGCTGGGCGTAAAGTCGCGCACCGTCGATATTTCCGGCATAGCCGATGCATTTACGGCATCTTTGCCGGCAGTTGATCCGCACAGATTCGGCAATATTCTGGCCAGGATAAGGATGACCGTCCTCTTCGATATCGCCGGGGAAACCGAATCATTAGTTCTCGGGACAAGCAACAAGAGTGAAAGGTATCTCGGGTACGGAACGATATACGGCGACCTTGCATCAATAATCAATCCTATAGGAGAACTTTATAAGACCCAGGTAAGAGATCTGGCTAAATTTATAGGTGTTCCTCAGGAAATAATCGACAAAAAACCTTCCGCCGACCTGATCGAAGGGCAGACGGATGAGGGCGATTTCGGATTCAGCTATCACGATGCCGACGAGATACTTGACGCGATTTATGACGAAAAGAAGAGCAAGCTCGATGTGACCAATCTCGGATACAGCCTTGACCTAATTGACGAAGTGCTTGACAGGGTAAGGTTCAACGAATTCAAGAAAGAGATACCATATATTTTTGATCCGAGGGCTTTGTAAATGAAAAATAAGGCCGTTTTTCTCGACAGGGACGGCACTGTGAACGTTGAGAAGGACTATCTTCACAGAACAGAAGACCTCGAGTTCGAAGAAAATATTCCCGAAACGCTCAAATATCTTTATGACAAAGGCTACAAGCTAATTATCGTATCGAACCAGTCAGGCGTAGCGAGAGGCTATTTTACGGTACAGGATGTAGAAGATGTCCATTCGTTCATGCAGAAAAAGGCTGAGGACGCAGGCTTTAAAATAGAAAAATTCTACTACTGTCCGCATCATCCCGAAGGGAAAGTTCAGGAATACTCGATAGAGTGCAGCTGCAGGAAGCCGGGTACGGGGCTTATCGATCAGGCTGTAAAAGACTTCGATATAGATGTATCAGCCTCCTACATGATCGGCGATAAGGCTGCTGATATGATCGCGGGTAAAAGAGCCGGACTTACTACTATCCTCGTAGGCACCGGTTACGGTAAGGAGACAGCGGAAAATTTCAAAGATTACGATCATTATTTTGAAGATATTTCTCAGATAAAGTCGGTCATCTGAATAAAAAGAACAGGAACGGATGCGTTTTTTATGCCTGCTAATATTTTTAACATCGGTCATACCGCCGGTGATATACGCTCAGTCTGAGTTGAATCTGTCCCAGCCTGATACCAGCATATTTTATTTCGCTGATAAGATCGACTATACGGCAGACGGCGATAAGATCATCCTCACGGGTAAGGCCAGGCTCAGGTACAAAAAAATGAACTTCGAAGCCTACAGGATAATTTACGATATGAAAGCCAACACGGTTTTAGCGGAAGGTTTACAGGACAGTCTTGAGCTCAAATACAGGCCGACGATCACCGAAGGCACTGAATCGGTCTCGGGCGACAGAATGAG
>JAQVNT010000137.1 GCA_028702975.1 Candidatus Delongbacteria bacterium | reverse complement strand
TGTAAAAGTAATGCAGCTTTATATCAGGAAAGAGCACAGCATTAAAACTTTGAAACAGGGGAGTGTCACGATCATTTTCTGTTCAATACTCACTCTTATGACAGGTATTTCAGGATATTTTCTTCAATTCTACAAAGTCACTGTTCAGGCTTCAAAAGAGATCGAATGCTACGGTTTCAGCACAGATATCTTAATAAAAGCGCTTGTAAACTGGCATCTTAAAGGAACGGCACTGCTGATATTTTCGGTTTTCAGCTCGATCCTGATCGCGATATTCTGGTTAATGATCATAAAGAATGAAGGTCAAATAATTGACAGGGAAGCGGATCTGATAATAAATGATCCGTTTGTTTAAACAAAAAAAAGGAGGTAAAGGATGAATTTCTTTATCGTGATGGGGTTCTGGCGGTGGCCTCTGATTATATTCACACTGCTGATAATCTATAATCTTGTCAGGTACTCACCCGAAGTAATGAAAGGAAATCGCGTTGCAGAAAGCGTCAGGATCAGTATTGATTCGATCCTTTTCTGGGGAATAATGAGCGTTGCGACGGGTATCCTGGGGCAGATCAGCGGGATCTATACAGCTCTGAACATAATTATTAACGCTTCAGACATTTCTCCCAAAATAGTCATGCAGGGTTTTTCCGAGTCGTTCACGACAACCATTTACGGGTTCTACATCTTCATTTTTTCGGGCCTGATCTGGTATTTTTTAAAGAGAAAGGTCAGAATGTCTGATGCGAAGGAATAAAAACAGGGCTTAACAAAAGTACCGGCAAGTACACGATACCGCAGATCTCTGCGGTATTTTTTTTGCAAGCCCTGAGAGTAATATAATAAATTATAATTTGATTAACAAATTTAAGATGATTTAGAAAATATTAAAATTGTGGAATTTCTAAAAAATTTATTTTAGATTTAAGTGATGTCTTTGGGAGGATGAAAATGGATTATAGTTCAGAATTGATGAATTTAACAGCGCTTCTTCCGCTCATAGCGGGATTCCAGATACAGGTTCCGCCGCAGGCGGCTTCGCAGATAATGAGCGCGAGAAAGTGGCTTATAAAAGCCGAAAATCTGTATGGGGAGGAGAACCCGATGACTGTACCGTTTCTTTATGAGCTCGCATCAAGGACGGTCAGGTACGGCAGCAACGGTTTTCGCACTGCACTTCCGCTTCTGCAGAGCGCATACGATATACAGCTAAAACAGGGATTTGCTGAAGGTCCCGACACGGCGACGGCTATGGCGAAACTGGGAGAGTGCCTGATCTTTACCGGTGATCATGTTAAAGCGGAAGAGCTGCTGAAGAAAGCGCTCGTCATAAGAGAAAAATTATACGGGGTAGATGATCCTCTTACAGGGCAGGTCTATGCTTCGCTTACGATGCTTTATATATTGAAAACGGTTCCGGGAACGGATCCTTTTATGTACATGATGCAGCTGTCGATCAGTCCTCTGCAGACCGGTTCTCTTAACGGAGAGTTGAGAGAATTTGCCGAAAAAGCTCTAAACAGCTACAACAAACTGCAGACTAAAAAGTACGGCAGTACTGATTTCCAGCCCAAAAATGAATTCAATTATAATGCGATGGAAACAGCTTTTTCACTAGAAGAACAGATGAACGGCGGTTTTGACGAAAGGCTTAAAGAGATGAACGGGCAGTCAGGCGGAGCAGGACAGACTCAGGGCTGCTTTATAGCGACCGCTGTTTACGGCTCTTATGATTGTCCGGAAGTGCTTGTTTTAAGAAGATTCAGAGATGAAGTGCTGATGAAAAGCTTTGCCGGCAGGTCATTCGTTAAGTTCTATTACAAGATCGGACCGTTTATTGCGAAGACAGCAGTAAGAGTACCTTTGCTCTCGAAAATATTCCGCTTTATCTTAGACAGAATGGTGCGGAGATAGAATTGAATATTTAATTTGTAGATATTCTGAAATGTGTTTGTTATATTGTAATAAGACAAATTAACAAAATCTGGAGCAGATATGAAAAAGCTGGGTTTGGTCTTTATTGGTTTAATAATTACCGGTGCGTTATTCTGGTCATGTTCAGAAGATAATAGTACTACGATAACAGAAGTGGAAGCTGATAATGTTGCTCCGACTTGTGCGATAACATCACCTGCATCATCGCGGATCTTTGAAAAAGGAAGTGCTCTGGAGGTCAAAGTCGATGCAGAAGATACAGACGGGAATGTTTTTGAAGTCAGATACTATATTGACGGTGTTCAGGACGGTACGGATAAAGATTCTCCATACTCTTATTCATTCGAAACAGATGAGCTTGAAGTTGGTTCTCATATAATAAAAGCAACTGCTGTAGATAGTGACGGTGCAAAGACTTCTGATTCTGTCGAAGTGGTCATTAATGTTTATCCGGGATGTCATATCACTTATCCGATAGACAATTCGTATTTTACTTCCGGGGATGACATAGAGATCATGGCTTCAGCTTCAGATGATGAAAAGAACGCTAAAACCGTTTCTAAAGTGGATTTTTATGCCGGTGATTTACTGATCTCGACTGACACAACATCTCCTTACACTGCCGGCTGGACTATGGGAGACAGTGACTGTATGATAATTGTTAAAACCACCGATGATCACGGTTCAGTATCTTCCGATTCAATAGATGTATGGCTGAATAAGGAAGTTATTTTTTCCGATGCGAATTTAGAACAGGCTGTAAGAACAGAAATAACAAAACCTGTAGGTACGATTTACTCTTCCGATCTGGGATATATTACTGAGTTTGAAGCTTATTTACTCGGTATAATTGATCTCAAAGGCATGGAACACTTCAGATCACTTGAAACTCTAAATCTGTTTCAAAATCAGATCAGCGATCTTACACCGATCAGTGACCTTAAAAATTTAAAAATTCTTCACCTTGATAATAATATGATCTCAGATTTATCTCCGCTGGAAGATCTTTCGGAATTAGAAACATTGAGTCTTGGATATAACAATGTAGTTGATATTTCAGCATTACGGAATTTAACTAAACTAAATTACATCGACTTTTCTTTCAACCAGATCGCAGAAATAAACGCTCTGAGTAATCTAACAGGTTTAACAAGCGTTAATCTTTCGCAAAACCAGATCATTGATATTACTTCACTTAAAAATTTAACCGGAATAAAAATCCTCAGGCTTGGCAATAACGATGTAAGCGATATCAGTTCTCTGAATTTATTATCGGATATCAGTAATTTAGATCTGAACGACAATCAGATTGATGATATAACCGTAATGAGTAATATTAGCGAACTTAATTCAGTTAATCTCAGGAATAATAATATCACTGATATTTCCGCATTCAGGAATTTACCGAAAATCAGGAACATTTATCTCGAGAACAATCAGGTAAGCGATATTTATCCGCTTGTTCAAAATTCCGATTTTGCCGGATTGGGCAATCTTGAATTAAATATAAATCCTTTGGATTCAGTATCAATAAATGTCTATATACCTGAAATCCAGTCAAGAGGAATAATGGTTTCTTGGTAGAAGCAGGACTCAAAAGAAATATTGTATGATTATCATCAATTGATTATATTACAGATAATAAAAAATGAGGTTTATTATGAAAAAAGTATTACTCGCGGCAATAGTACTCTTTTCTATGTTATTGATTGCAGGATGTTCTAAGTCAAAAGAAAATAAAGATTCAGCTCAGTCAGAAATAATAAAAAAAGACATTTCAGAACCGGAAAAGATCGAGAAAGTTAAAACGGTAAATGACACTGTCGAATCCTCCATTAAAGGTTTTATGCCTGAAAAATGGACGATCAAGAACACTTACAGGGTGCCTGACGATAAGCTGGATTACTACAGTAAGACCTTCGGGGGAGACATGACCATGGTCGAGAACAATTTTATCAGCTCATCCGAACCGTATAATCATTATAAATTTCAGGTGAACCTGTTCAGGTCCGTCAGCAGTGACGAAGCTGAGAAAATATTTAATAATCTGGTCTCAAAAACGACGAACAAAAATAAATACATCCTGAGCGGGAACACAGTGTATGAAGTTATGGCAAATGATGATTACATAGAAAGATGCAGAACGATATTTCTGCCTGAGAAAGAATAAATTTAAATAGGGGACACAAAATGAAAAGAACAGCGATGATCCTATGCATTGCGATCATGACAGCCGCATTCGCAGGCGAAAAAGTAAAGATGAGCTCTGTTGTAGGCGGCGAGATATTCAAGAACGGTTTCTCGGCTGTTGTTAAGACCACTTCGGATATGCCCATGATGCCCGTTCAGGAGCCTTATACTATCTATACTGACGGCGAAGGGAACAGCAGAACTGACATGAAGGACAATATAAGCATCTTCGTTGAGGAGAACGGAAAGGACATGATGTACAATTTTGATAAGAAAACCAAAACCTACACCGCAATGTCAATGAGCGATATGGACGAAATGATGGGCGGTATGGGTTCGATGGAAGCTCCCGGCGATATAGAGGAAGACGAGATGCTCGAGAAGGTGGGAACAGCTGTGTTCGCGGGAGTAAAATGCGATAAATATAAGGTTATTGATATTGAAGAAGATGATGATGACGAAGAAGAGATGGAGGGGGAGAGCTTTATGTATATCGATCCCTCAAAGAAAATGTTCGTCGGAATGGAAATGAAAATGGGACCATACTCAATGAAAATGGAATATACGGACATAAAACCGGGCGTGGATAAGTCTGTTTTTAAGCCTCTTTCCGGATATAAAAAAGTAGAAGGCTACCCTATGGGAGGGTTCGGCAGGTAGATAATGAAGCTGATCATTCCGGTAATACTGATCGCTTACAGGCTCTTCGGAGAAGTCTGGTACGGCGATAACAGAACTTATGAATGGGAACATTACAATATTATGCTTTGGAATGTGCTTGAAAGTCCCGAAGAGAGAGCCGTCTATGTTAATGTGAACGATTTCGGAATAGAATACCCTGTAAATCTCAAAGCGGTGAGCACTTATCTCTGGCAGGCGGGCAAACCCTTCAGTTTCAGGATATACGCTAAAGACGGCACCAGCCTGTTATACCAGTCAGCGGACAGCATATCAATAATAAACTACAAC
>JAQVNT010000136.1 GCA_028702975.1 Candidatus Delongbacteria bacterium | reverse complement strand
TCTGATTCAGTTATAGTAAGGTCAAGTTTCAAAAACACATCAACCGGGTTCGTCACCGTCAATGATCCTGATAAATTTTACAGTCTCAGTCTCAGATCACATCTGAAAAAAAATGATGTAAGGGTAATGGATAAAGATATTACTCCTGCCGACACGACCAGATTTTTGATCTGCACTTTATACAGCGACAGCCTCTACAGGATCATAAATAAATGCAACGGTGAAAGCAATAACCTCTACGCCGAACAGATATTCCGTGAAATGGCGGAAGTTTTCGCAAAGGATACAGCACTGACCGATTCGCTTGAAAAGATCGAACCTACCTATGACAACCTGATAAAAATAGCTTCGGATCTTTATAAACAGGTTTTTGGGATAGATAATTTTTCTTTATGCGACGGCAGCGGACTTTCGAGAATGAATTATTTTTCGGCGGATAAGTTCGTAAGAGTACTTTCATCTATGCTCGAAGACGACAATTTTATTTCTTACCTCTCTTCATTTCCGAGACCCGGAACGAACGGCACACTTGAGACTAAAATGATCCACCCTGACCTGCAGAACCGTCTTTTTGCAAAAACCGGTTCCATGACCGGAGTAAATGCTCTATCCGGTTACCTTTACACAAAAAAGGGCAAAAGACTGGCATTCTCTATCCTGAACAACTATTACGATCTGAGTAGGAACAAGACCAATAACGCATTTGAAGACATACTCGTGTTTTTTGTAAACAACTATTAGGAGAAATATGCTTAATTTTACGATGTCACTTCCAACTGAAGTATATTTCGGTCAGGATGTGATCGCAGATCTTAACGGTTATATAAAAAAATTCAAAGGAACAAGAGTTCTTCTCGTTTACGGCGGGGGGAGCATTAAAAAGAACGGCATTTACGATAGAATTGTAACAATACTAAACGAGAACGGGATCTTTTTCAAAGAACTTGCAGGAATTAAACCGAACCCGAGGATCTCGAGCGTCAGAGAAGGCGTTAAGATCATCCGCGAGAACAGGCTCGATTTTATTCTTGCGGCCGGAGGAGGCAGCGTCATTGACGCGTGCAAGGGTATGGCGGCGGGAGCGGTTTACGACGGCGACCCCTGGGACTTTTACCTTCGCAAAGCGAAGCTTGAAAAGGCTCCGCTGCCTTTAGGTGTGATCCTCACGCTCGCCGCCACAGGCTCGGAAACGAACTGGGGTTCAGTCGTTTCCGACGACGAGACTGAACGGAAACTGCCGTTCAGGCACGAGTCGCTCCGGCCGAAGTTCGCCGTGCTGGATCCTGAATTTACATACTCCGTGCCGGCCTACCACACAGCCGCGGGCATCGTTGACATAATGGCGCATGTTTTCGAACAATACTTTTCCCCTACGAAGAGCGCATACCTTTCCGACAGACTTGCTGAAGCTGTAATGAAAACGGTTATTCACTATGCGCCTGTCGTGATGGAACAGCCCGACAATTACGAAGCCCGCGCGAACATCCTTTGGGCCGGGACCCTCGCGCTGAACCAGATCCTGACCTACGGCAAAATGACAGACTGGGCTACTCACATGATAGAGCACGAAGTCAGCGCGATCTATGATATAAGCCACGGCGCCGGTCTGTCAGTCCTCTTCCCCAACTGGATGAAGTTCGTACTTGACGACGACACACAGCCTAAATTCGTTGAATACGCAAAAAATGTCTGGAACATTTCTCCAGGGGAAAAAAATGACTTTGAAATTGCCATGGAAGGAATTGACAGAACATCTGAATTCTTCTCTTCTCTCGGAATGCCATCTACCCTGTCCGAATTCAAAATTGACGATTCAAGGCTGGATGAAATGGCCGAAAAAGCAGTCGCCTTCGGTGACCTCGGCAGCTTCGCAAAACTGGGAAAGGACGATGTGCTTGAGATATTGAGAATGAGCCTCTAATAAAAGGAGATCTAATGACTCAATTCGACAAAGATAAAGCCTCAAAATACGGTGCTGACAAATACGGAATGAGAAAATATGTGATGGCTTTTCTGAAAAGAGGACCGAACAGACCGGCCGACCCTGATAAAGCGAACGAGCTGCAGAGAGCGCATCTGGACAATATCGGCAAAATGGCTGACGCGAGAAAACTCGTCGTAGCCGGACCGTTCCTTGATAACGGCGACCTGAGAGGGATATATATCTTCAATGTAAGCTCAATAGAAGAGGCAGAAGAACTTACCAACACCGACCCCGCGATCATATACGGCAGCCTGGTCATGGAACTCAAAGAGTGGTATGGATCAGCTGCTCTCATGGCCATCAATGATATTCATAAGAGTATTGCCGAAGAAGAAATATAGTTAAGAATAAACCTTGGGAGAGATGTATGAAATTTTTAGTTATCAGAATGATCCTGCTGGTTGTATTTGCCTCAACGATCGTAAGCTGTACGAAAGACGACGATCCTGAATTTACAAATCTGCCAGAAATCTATCCTTTAAACATAGGAAACACCTGGGATTATGATAGAAAGATCCGCCTTATGTATAAGGACGAAAGTACTGCTGTCGGAGTGAGTACGACGTATAAAGATTCGACTATCGAATTGTCAGAAGTATTCTCAGAAGCTGTAAAAGACACAGTACTCGAGGACAGCATTCATGTTGTGATAATCAAAAGCGAAGAGACAGCTGTTAACGGAAAACAGGATATCGAGGGCGGTGTTGATTTCTACATGAATAAAGAAGACGGTTTCTATGAATATATTTTTACAACAATACAACTTACTGATGTTCGTACGAACAAAAAAATCCGGTTTAGAAATCAAGATTACAACTCTATCGCAGAATTGAAAGAACGGCTTGGTTACAATTCTCTGATCAAGAAAATAAAAGACAGTAAATCTTCTTTCTACCCCTTCAAATCAATTGAATATCCCATTGAAGTTGGAAATGAGTGGGATGCCGGAAGCGTTTCGTATACTTTGAACAAAGTAAAGAAAGTAATTGGCACAGGTCTGATCGAAGTTCCAGCAGGAGATTTCGATGTTTACGAAATCCAAACTTTTTGGGATTGGGGTCTTGATGGTGAATGGGATCAGGATGTAAAATCTGTTCTTTATTTATCTAAATACGGATTTGTTAAAACAAGATTTGAGCTTTGGAATCTGGCACGTACTGATGAATTTAATAACATAATAGATTATTTCGATGTATTCGAAGAGGAAGTATTAATTGATTATGATGTTAAGTAGAATAATAACAACAAATATATTCTAAAAAGACTTCTGCACGAAAAGATTTTGGCCTATGAATAAAAACTCATCGGGCAAGGTTCTCTCAGAATTCTTAAAGAGTTCGAAAGTATAAATGATAATATTAAGGAGAATAATGAAAAAGTTAGTTAGTGTTGTTTTAAGCTTGATAATTCTTGCAGCTTGTACGGAAAAACAGGAAAATATCCTCAATTACGAAGTCAGGATAATCAACGGCATCGCAAACATTATTAATGACAATACTCCGTCTGTTTCAGTTGAAGAGTTAAATATAAACCTGAAAAAAGTCCTTGAGATAAACGGCACTGATTCTGTGAATGATCACTTTAGATCAGCATCTTATTTCACAGTTGATGACAATGGGAATATTTACATATTCGATGAATCAGATCTTAAGATCAGTAAATTCGATAAGAACGGTAAGTTTCAGTTCGATTTCGGAGGATCGGGAACAGGTCCCGGTGAATTTCAGGGAGTAATGGGTATGGGATGTCTTAAAGATACAATGTTCATAATAGACACACCCGTCAAGAAATTCAACCGCTTCAGTACTGATGGCAAGTTCATCAACAGTTCAATTATGCCAGCTTTCATATCTCTATATAACGACATCTTCTGTAAAAACGGGCTTTTATGGATCAGCAGGCTTTCTTTTAAAAGATTGGAAGATAGAGCTGAATTTCATAAAATCATAGAATCGAGAGAGAGCAGCCTTAAAAGAGTTGCGGTTTTTGACTCTTCAAGCACTGATTACCCGCCTAAAGACCTTAAGGGAGAATTGCTCATAACCAAAACTGCGGCAGTAATAGACAGTATTATGTATATTGCCAACAAAGGAGATTTTTTCGATTACAGAATTGAAGTCCGCGATCCGCAAAACAATCTTAAAAGAGTTATAAGGAAAAAATACGCACGATTGAAAGTAACTGATCCTGAGAAAGATGCTGTAAAGGAAAAATATACACTTTTGAATGATCCTGATATGAGTAATGAGGATATTGCTGAAAGGATTAATAGTTATGATTACAAGCCGGCCATAAGATGGATTTATACAGACAAAAATGACCGTTTATGGGTAGAGGAAAGCCGCACAATTGAAGATCCGGACGATACGAGAATGAAATTCAGTATTTTTGAAAACGGAATCTATCTTAATTCAATTCTGCTTGATTTCGGTACTAATAGTAATTTAAGCTTTTATGATGTATTATCAGCCGGAAGCATCCGTTTTATCGGCGAAATGATATATGTTCTCGACAAAAATGAAAATCGTTTATCCGTTTTCGAGTATTAATCTCCCTTTATGTGACTTCAATCACAGCTCATCCCTTTGCTTGTGCTTATCTTGCCTTTAGAACGAACAAAAAAGGCAGAGATAGTGTACGCGAATATGAAACATAACGAAAAAGAAACAGAAAGACCTGATACGGAAAAATCTGAGATCACGCCGGGAAAAAATAAGCATCACAAAAAAAAGAAACTCCCTGTAAAAATAATTGAGATATACAGATAATCCTATAAATTATTGCTTTTCCTTTAATTTTTTCGTATAATCCGGCTTAAGTTAAACAAACTACACGGAGGTAATGATGATTGTAAGACATTTTGAAAGTAGTTCGGGATTCGGACGGTAGGATCGGCCAGGCTTCTTGACCTTTTCTTCACACCCAACTTTATGGTCCGCATCTGGATCTTTGACGTCCGTCTTTTAAATTCCGAATTATAAAACAAAAAACATATCCGTTCTTATGAGCGGCAAAGCTAATTTTAATTACAGGAGGTCAGTATGTACTGTTTTAAATTTTACAACATGGAAAAGAGGAGCTTTTAAAGCAAAGAAGTCTCCTCAAAACAAAAATTTTGGAGACAGATAATAAATGACAA
>JAQVNT010000135.1 GCA_028702975.1 Candidatus Delongbacteria bacterium | reverse complement strand
ATCGTATATGAAAAATATGTGAGTGCGCAAAACCTACTCTTGACTAAAGCGCCTTAATTTCTTTTATTTCCTCCGCAATTTTAATTAAATTAAAAGGAACGAAAATGAAACTCAAAACTCTGATCCTTGCAGGTATTGTTTTAATTCTTGCATCATGCTCGAAAGAAACTAATCCTGTAGCCCCGACTTCAGAAGAAGCAGCACAAAAAAGCGCCAAGTCACTTCAGACTACTTTCACTTTCAACTTCGACCTTTCACAGGAAGACTGGAACGGCGGATTTGCTGACTGTCCGGTAGACAACGATTTTTATAACCTTCTTTTTTCATGGAAAAGAGCTCCCGGAAAACTGGGCGGACAGTACGGTAAAAGCTTATACATTACCGGTGACAACCACAGCGATGATCTTTTTATGTTCGTAAAAAAGCAGATCACAGGACTTACTCCGAACACAACTTATCAGCTGAATTTTAATTTCGATATAATCAACGATATTCCTGAAGGACTTTTCGGAATAGGCGGATCTCCCGGCGAGAGCGTTTTTATGAAATTCGGAGCTGTAAACTATGAACCGATGGCAATTCTGAACGACACTCAGACTGCATGGCTTATGAATATCGACAAGGGTAATCAGGCATTGACGGGAACAGACATGCTCAATATCGGCAATGTCGCCAATCCTAATGTTGACTACAACAAACCAAGATACGCCGTAAAGAACTTCGATTCATATACTATAGGATTCGACTTCCAAATAACAACGGATGAGAACGGCAGCGCGTGGGTCATCATCGGAACTGATTCAGGATTTGAAGGAACGACAGAAGTTTATTACGACAATGTAACCGTAATATTCGACGAAGTACTATAATTAAGTATTTTTATTTTCAAAGGGCGCAAAATCAGCGCCCTTTTTTTATGTTAAAAAATCATTAAAATATAACTTCACTATTTACTAAAAAATACATATTTTTAGGCCGAATTTAAACAAGGAGCGTGTATGAATGTTTACATAGCGATCATCATAGCATATTTTGCGATGGTTATCGCAATATCGTTTTTGACAAAAAAGGTGGCGAGCAAGTCAGCAGCGGATTTTCTCGTTGCCGGAAGGAACATGGGGCTTATAGTTTGCGCAGTCGTGGTTGCTGCGGAATGGCTGGGCGGAATGAGCACTATCGGAGTTTCGGAAAAAGCCTTCAACACAGGCACGATGGTCCCGATACTGTATAACCTTTCAACCGCCGCGGGAATGATCATCATCGGCTATACTGTCGCATCACATTACAGGAAAAAAGATGTTCACACTGTCAGCGAGATGCTTCATCACCTTTTCGGATCGAAAGCGAGAAATGTTTCGGCAGTAGCATTCCTTGTCGCTTATATAACTTTGGCCTATGTTCAGCTACAGACCTGCGCGGGACTTTTCGGGCCTATCATGGGGCTCGGATGGACTGAGTCAGTGCTCATAGCTTCAGTTATTATAACGATCTACACTTATATCGGCGGAATGCACGCTCTCGCAGTTACAGGCATCATCCATGTAGCAGCTATGTTCATCGGTGTCGGAATAGCTTTTGTTTCAGGCATGATAGATATCGGCTGGTTCAGCGGACTTACTGAATCTCTGATGTCTCTCAATACGGTCGATCCTGTCACTATGGAATCTACTTACAATGCGGTTCCAAAGAACTTCCTCAATCCCTTCAGTGCAGGATTCAATGAAGCGTTCACCCTTCTTCTCGGAGGTGTACTGGGCGGAATGGCCGGTCAGGCAAGTATTCAGCCTATTTTCGGAGCTAGGAACGCAGAAACTGCTAAAAGAGCAGCGGTACTTTCAGCCTTCATTATAGCTCCTTTCGGAATTATGATAGCTTTTTTGGGACTCATGGCTAAAACAGGCAATTATTTCGATTTGAGCACTCTCGCAAATTCTAAAATGGTTCTTTCAACACTATTGACTTCAGAGGCATTCATAAATCCATATCTCGGAGCTCTTGCTCTTGCAGGAGTTCTTGCAGCGATACTTTCAACTGTAGGACCGGTTAATTTCGCAGTAGTTACAATAGCCACAAAAGATATCTATCACGGCCTTATCAATAAGGAAGCAGTTGACCAGAAGATATTAAGAACAGCCAAAAATCTTGTGATCGTTGTAAATGTCGTCACAATACCTCTTGCGATCTTTGTAGGTAAAAGCGTTCTCGATGCTGCATATATCTCTTATGCTATCAGGGCTATTGGTGCTATAGTAATCCTTTTAGGGATATACAAAAGAGGCTGGATAAATGCACTCGGAGTACAGATGGCTTTCATCGGCGGAACTGCAACGATAATTATCTGCTTGATCGCTCAGAGCATGGGCTGGTTCTCGATTGATAAGACTTACGGTGCTGTCGGAGCTGCAATATTCTTCATCGCACTAGGTAAGGTAATTGAAAAAGTAAAAAAACAAAATATTTCATAAAAGAGGTTAAAATGAAACAGAAAAAGACGATTTTGACCGACAATTCAAAGCTCGTGATGGAATCACTTGCTCAATCGGGATGTGATGTGTTCATAGGCTATCCCATTACACCGGCCAATCTGCTTTACAAGTATGCGACACAGAGATTTTCCGTAGTTCAGGATGCTCCGGACGAGATAACTACCCTTCAGTGGATGAGCGGATATTCGGCGACGGGACATATACCTGTAACAGCCACTTCATTCCCCGGATTCGCACTGATGCTCGAGTCGCTCAATATGGCATACATGATGGAACTTCCGATGGTCGCGATACTCGTTCAGAGGCTCGGACCCTCGACCGGAACCGCTACAGCCGGAGCTCAGGGAGACCTTGCGCTTCTTAATGGAATGATCTCAGGCGGTCATGCATTACCCGTGTTCTGCCTTTCCAATGCGGTTGACTGCTGGGAAATACCGAATAAGGCCGCAAAAATCGCGGCTGAGTTCAGGACTCCCGTTGTGATCCTTACATCAAAAGAGATGATGATGAGTTTAAACAGCTTCGATATGGGCAAACTTAAAAAACTATCTCCGGTAGAAAGGAAATTCTATGAATCGGACGAGCCTTTCGTACCCTACAAACCCCAAAAGAATCTCGTTCCGGAATTTCTGCCTCTCGGAAATAATAAGCACAGGGTTAGGATAACTTCGTCAACACACGATACAAAAGGAATTCTTCAGCACAGCACGCCCGAAGCGCTCGGAAATACTGTCAGGCTTAACGAAAAGATCGTCAAAAACGCGAAGAAATATTCTTTTTATGAACTCGACGAGCAGGAATCAGACACTATCATCGTATCCTATGACGCAACAGCGGAGGCTGCAAGAGAGGCCGTCGGAATGATAAGGGAAAAAGGCAAAAAAGTTTCTCTGCTTATCTGCAAGACGATGATCCCTGTTCTAGAAGAATATATCAAAATACTCAACAAATACAAGAAAATCGTCATAGCGGAGGAAAACCTGACAGGCCAGTTCAGAAAGATCCTGTTCGGGACCCACGGAAAAGAAGGCGTAACGGGAGTGAACGCAATCGGAAGAATGATATCTCCTGACGATATTGCAAAGGAGGTCAAATAATGGAAAACAAATATCTCTCAACTGAAGTGTCGATCTTCTGCAAAGGCTGCGGACATCAGCTTATTGCTGTCAATACAGAAAAGGCGCTCAACAAACTCGGTCTGAGCCCGAAAGATGTGATACTCGTGACCGATATCGGCTGTCACGGAATTCTGGACAAACTGTCATCGACACACACTTTTCACGGTCTTCACGGAAGATCTGCCGCTCTCGCTGCGGGTACATCTATGGGACTTGAAAACCCCAAAAAGAAAGTGATCGTTTTCATAGGGGACGGAGGATCAACTATCGGCCTTCAGCACCTGGTCGATGCGGCTGTAAAAAATGTAAATATGACCGTTATAGTTCACAACAATATGCTTTACGGAATGACAGGCGGTCAGACAAGCGGACTTACTCCTGAGGGTTTCAAGACAGAAACGAATCCTGCGGGAAAGCAGTATCAGAATTATGACATAAGCTCAATGTTGTCAAATGCAGGCGGTTCCCATGTAAGAAGGCTTGTAGGAATGGGAGATTTTTCTGAAGAGCTGTATCAGGCATTCAAGGTACAGGGATTTTCTTCTGTTGAAGTGATGGAGATCTGCACAAGCTACGGTGTTAAGTTCAATACAGGCAAAAAAGTTACAGATTTTATCGAATCGGCAGGCATGGAGATCAAACTGTTCCCCGAAAAAATCAGAGCTCCATACAAGCAGAATGAAAGAGACATCATGTCGTCGCTTTTCGAAAATATAGAGGCTATAAATGTTAAATACAAGAATAAACTTAAAAAGCCGCTTAAGATAATCGTCAGCGGATCGGCGGGAGAAGGAGCTCAGCTTGCTGCAGAACTGTTCGCTGAAGCGGCTGTCGGCAGCGGTCTCAAAATTACCAAGAAGGGAAGTTATCCCGTTACCGTAGGCGTTGGATTTTCTACCGCCGAATTGATCATTTCACCCAAAGATATTCTATATACAGGCATCGTAACACCGGACATTTTCGTGATAACATCAAATGATGGTTTAAATCACGCTAAGGCCAAACTTTCCAAAATGAAAAAGGGTCTTCTTCTCATTGACGCTACATTAAATCCTGTGGCTGTCGATCCGGGCGTGGAAGTTATTCAGTATAAATTCAGAGAACTTGCTACTCCGAGATCAGCAATGTTTCTCGCTCTGGACATTCTGTTGAAATATGTTCCTTCATTCCCCGCCGAAGCATTTGAGGAAGCTATCGCGAACTCCAAGATCGGAGCGAAATTCAATATGGAAGTTTTGAAAAGAGCGGAAGTTCCGAAGAAGTAGAACCGTTAAAAATATACGGAAAAAATTTCCGGAAATGAAATAAGCCCCTTTTTGGAGGGGCTTAAATTTCTGGAGGAGGAGTAATGAAGAAGTTGTGTTCGTTACGGTTCTTGTACTAATCGAAAAACCGATAAGTTCCAAAATAATTTAACTATTTTTCATCACCGAGTCTATCGCCATCGCCATCATCAGCGAATTCAGCCTTCTTTCCGCGTCGTCAGACCTTGAATTGAGTACCACAGGAACTTTTGCGCCCAT
>JAQVNT010000134.1 GCA_028702975.1 Candidatus Delongbacteria bacterium | reverse complement strand
TATGTTTTTCTTCCTTTCAGTTTCAGATTGTCCAGAAAGATGAGCCCGGATTCTTTTCTTGGGGGTGATATTTTCATTTATTCAGCCGGGATAGCTTTGACTTGGAGTCTCACAGGAATCTGGCACGGTGCAGGTTGGACTTTTTTATTCTGGGGAGTCCTTCACGCAATCTATCTTATTCTGAACAGGATAGTTAAGAAACCCAAAAAGAAATTGATGAGAAAATTGAAATTGTCTGAAAAAAATTACGCTGTTCAAGTATTTTATGTTCTGTTAACATTTCTGTTTGTTCATATTTCCTGGGTCTATTTCAGAGCTCCGGATTTCGCATCGGCATATTCGGTTATTAAAGCTATGGCAGGTACAAACGGAATTATGCTCCCATCTACCGACACCGACGGAACTGCGCTGATCCTTTTTGCGGCATTTATTGCGTTCATCATGCCCAATTCATATGAATTTCTGGCTGATCTCAAGCTCGGAATTTCGACTTACGGTCAAATAATTAAGAACCCGCGTCACTTTTTCCTGCATTTTAATTATAGTGTAAAATGGGCTGTATTTATTTCGTTCGTTGTATACGTAAGCATGATTTTTGTTCATTCTGTTCAAAAGGTGGAGTTCATATATAATGACTTCTAAAAAATTTCTCATAACATCTGCCTTTATTTACCTTGTGCTTTTTTTTGCTACAGTCACAATTAATTATTATCTGGACGATTTCGGTCTGTTCCGATCTCATTCTGAAAGAAGGATATGGGCCAGGGAGAAAACATCAAAATATCTGATGTCATACAAATATATACCTGATAATTTCGATGCGGTTCTGGTAGGTTCATCAGTATCTGCTAATCTTGATACAAGGAAGATAACTTCATACAAAATGTATAATCTTTCCATGAACAGCGGTAATATTACAGAACTGAAATATCCTCTTGAGGTTTTGGCTGAGTCAGGAAAAATAAAAGCTGTTGTTTTTTGCCTGTACGATTATACCACAAAGAACAGCGGTGTAAAAGGGAATCAGATAGATAAGAAAGAGTATTGGGGCAGTCTGTTCTCGGATATACCATTTGATGTACTAAAGTATAAAATAAAATTTAAGCTGCTTAAGAGAGGTTCCGATGTTTTTCATAAGAGCAGCAACGGTTTTAATGACTTTAATATCACTAAGAAAAACATAAAATTCAGTGATGTAGCGGAAAGCTATATGAAGAACCCGAAAGAAGTTCTTTTTATTGATTCTGCTGCTTATGAAGAATTAAAGAGCACAGTTTCATTATTAAAGCAGAACAACATCAGGATTTACGGGTATTTTTATCCGATCTATAAAGAGTGGTTTAAGGTATTTGAAAAAAACGGTCAATGGGCTGAATATAAAAGCAAGATTATGGATGTTTTTGAGTCAGAGACAGATGTCGTCTGGGATATGAACTCTGGAGAGTACGATTATTTTACCAAAACGGAAGAATTTTACTCGGACGGTCATTTGAGTGATAGAGGAGCTGAAGAACTTATAAAAGTGATTGACGATCAATTATTGAACCAATAGAGAAATATTATGTATAATGCCGGTATTTTCATAGTGATTTGAATTGAAAATACGGAACTTTAGAGCTTGACATTAATATGAAAAAATCATATTTTTGGCAGTTCGTAAAAATGAATTTAACGTGGGGTAGAATGTGTCGAAAAGATTAAAAATAGTAATTATAGCTATGATTTTATATTCATGGGCTGGAACTCCTAATCTTTATTCGCAGGATGCTGAATCGCTTATTGGTGCCGAGATTTTAAAAATACAGGAAGATTTTCAAACTAATAAAGTAGAACCTTTAGACGAATTAAATGAAGATGAGATTCCAATTTCACAAGATGACATAATGAGAGAGCTCATGAAGCCCGGAAACGAAAATTTACTAGAACAGATAAAGCAAAGTCCGAAATTTATTAATAAAGACGAGCAGGAAAAACAGGTAGTCAAAGATCAGAAAGAAAAAGAAGATGCTGAAGAAGAGAAAATTAGAAAGCAGAAGGAAAAGGACGAAGAAGAAGAAAAAATAAGACAAGCAAAAGCAACTATGCAGGGTCTGATGTTCGAAGATAACTATGCATATTATCAATCCATTAAAGATTTTTATGGATATGACCTGTTCTTGAAGTTCGCAGGAAAAATAAACGAAGACGGTATGGCACCGAGTTCAAATTATGTGGTCGGTCCAGGTGACGAACTGGTTTTGACCCTTTGGGGCGATACTGAATTTCAAAGAATCCTTAAAGTAAGTAGCGAAGGTACTGTATTTATAAATGATGTGGGAATTTTATCCATACACGGTTATAAAATATCCGAGCTATACGATAAACTCAAGGTTGTTCTTAACCGGCACTATAACACTATCTCTCCAGAGAGCGGCAACCCGACAACTTTTTTTGATATCTCTGTCACAAAATTCAAATCTATAAATGTATTTGTGAATGGAGAAGTCGTTGCGCCGGGATCTTACACATTAAGCTCTTATTCCACTATTCTTGATGCTCTCCAAAAAGCTAAAGGTGTGACAGCAAAAGGTACTTTAAGGAAGATAGTTCTCCTAAGGGATAATAAAATTGTGAATGAGCTGGACATATATGATTTTCTGATGAGCGGAAAGAATGTAAATGATGTAAATGTTAAGGACGGAGATAATATTTTTGTAGGTCCTAGGATAAGCACTGTCCAATTGAACGGAGAAGTACTGAGACCTTTGAGGTACGAACTTAAAAAAGACGAAACTATGAAAGACCTTATAAAATATTCAGGTGGACTGCTGGCTACTTCGGGTATCGACAGGGTCAAGATCGAAAGAATAATACCTTTTGAAGAAAGAACAAATCCTGTTGTCACGACAAGAATTTTGGATGTGGAGTTTACTAAAGTTGAAGGGAACAGCCTGGTAATTGAGCCAATAAAAATATTTAACCACGACCAGGTTACAATTTTTCAGGTGCCAAGACTTTTAACGGATTATGTCTCTATCGACGGCGCCGTGTACAGAAAAGGCAGATACAACTATAAAAAAGACATGAGTATAAAAGATCTGCTGACAGTTTCAGGAGGATACCTGTCTGACGCCTACATAGAAAGAGTTGAACTTATTCGTACACTGCCGAATTCAACAACTGAGTTATACTGCCTGAACTTGCAAGAAAGCGGTATCGATTTTATCCTTAGTAATAAAGATAGTGTTTATATTCAGTCCGAATGGAGTCTTAAATCTAAAAAGCTGGTTATGATCTCGGGATACATAAACAAACCCGGTTTTCAGTATCTCAGTGAAAATACGCGTGTGTCAGATTTTATTTATAGCAGAGGTGGAATAGAAGACGATAAGCAAAAGAAACATACTTATATGAAAAGAGCTGACCTAGTTAGATACAACGATGATGGACTTACTACGAGAATAATACCCATCAATCTTGAGAAAGTGTTTGCCGGAGATAAAACCGAAGATATTTTACTTCAGGATATGGATCATCTGAAAATTTATAATATCACATTAAAATATACTCCTTCGAAAGTTAGGATAAGCGGTTATGTGAAACAGGAAGGGGAATATTCTTTGAGCGAGAAAATGACAGCTGAAGATTTGATAATATATGCGAACGGTTTTACGGAAGGGGCAGACAAATATAAAGCTGTTATATTCAGAATGAACAGAAACAGAAATGAAAACGATCCTATCTCGCAAGTGCATGAAATAGAGCTGGACAAGAATTTTATTGAGAATGGATTTGTAAGCGAACCTAAATTTTTTCTTGAAGACAAAGATCATGTTGTTGTACGAAGGAATTCTGATTATGTTGAACTGAAGAAAGTTACTGTTTCGGGAGAAGTAAGAAAACCGGGCTTGTATTCTCTGGTAAAAAAAAGTGAGACATTTCAGGATTTAATAAAAAGAGCCGGCGGTTTGACAACTGAAGCTTTTATTGAGGGTACTTATCTTAACAGAGACGACACAGTCAGGATAGTAACTGACTTTAAAAAAGCTCTGACCAGTTCTTCGGTTACTAGTATGATCGTTCTAAAGGACGGGGATGACATAAATGTTCCGAAAAGACCTGGAACTGTAACTGTTGAAGGTTTTGTGTATACTCCTGGAACTATTGTGTACAGGAGCGGATGGAGCATTTCAGATTACATCAAAGCTGCAGGGGGAACAGTTGAAGATTTTGAGTTTGCCCCGACTGCGCCAGTAATATATTACCCTGGCGGCAGCGCAAAAATTGACGACAGCTGGTTTTTTTCTCCAAGAGTCCAGGAAGGTTCAACAATCGTAGTATCAAAGGTAAAAAGGCAGCCTGATACAAATTGGACTTTTGAACTGAGAAATTGGCTAAGCCTTGTAACTTCTGCCTTGACAGTAGTACTCCTTATTGATGCAGTTCGGTAATATATTTTAGGATTAATTTTGAAAATTCTTATCACGGGTACTGCCGGATTTATAGGCTATCATCTTGCGGAGAGACTTATCTCTGAGGGTTATGATGTTATAGGCATGGACAGTATTAATGATTATTATGATATTAGAGTAAAGTTCGGAAGGCTTGAACGGTCAGGGATATCTCAAAGTTCTCTGGAGTACAACAAGCTGTACCAAAGTGATAAGTACGAAAATTACAAATTTATAAAGCTAAATCTTGAAGATAAAGAGAATCTTTCTGATCTTTTCAGGAAAGAAAAATTCGATGCCGTATGCAATCTGGCTGCTCAGGCCGGTGTCAGGTACAGCATAACGAATCCGGATGTTTACATAAATTCTAATGTCGCAGGATTCATGAATATCCTTGAAGGCTGCAGGCATAATGATGTAAAGAACCTTGTTTACGCCAGCAGTTCAAGCGTTTACGGCATGAATGAGGAATATCCATTCTCGATCCACCACAATGTTGATCATCCGGTCAGCCTTTATTCGGCATCAAAAAAATCCAATGAGCTCATGGCTCACTGTTACAGCCACCTTTACGGGATTTGTACAACTGGACTGAGATTCTTCACGGTTTACGGACCATGGGGAAGGCCGGACATGGCTCTTTTTCTGTTCACTAAGGCGATCATTGAAGGCAGGCCGATCGATGTTTTTAACAACGGCCA
>JAQVNT010000133.1 GCA_028702975.1 Candidatus Delongbacteria bacterium | reverse complement strand
AACAGAGTTTCTGCGCCGAGAAAAATGGTTAAGCAGATCAGCCCGAAGGTAAATATTTTTTTCATTTTTTTCTCCTACCTCTCAATTTTTTCAATCAAATCTTTAATTTCATTTATCTCATTCTTTATCTCAGTATTTTCGTCTCTGAGCCTTTCATTTTCCTTCTTCAGTTCTTTTACGGCTTCAACAAGAAGCGCTGTTATCGGAGCGTACTGCATTCCGTAGCTGTCATTTTCTTCGTTATAATCCACGACTTCAGGAATTATTTCGGCAGCCTCCTGGGCAATAAATCCCATCTTTCTGCCTTTCTCGTACTTCTCCCCCGCGTTCCACTTAAAAGTCACACCTCTCAACTTCAAAACTTTGTCAAGGGCTGAATCGATGGTTTCTATATCCTTTTTCAGTCTTTTATCGCTGTCATTGTACCACGCGCTGGTTCCTCCCGCTTCTCCATAAACGAATAATTTTCTGTTGTTCCCGTTATCTGTAGAAGTACCGTCAATAACGACCATTCTTGAAGTATCAAATTTACCGTAGATCAACGGAAATTCCGTATCACTGTTATCAATATATAATCTGTTCGACCCAGTTTCATTATAGCCTGCGTTATATCCCAGGAAAACATTGCCCGTACCTGTCTGGTTGTTATAACCGGCTCTTTCACCGATGTAAACATTATTTGATCCCGAATTCGTCCTGTATCCTGTATAATAACCTACAAATATATTGCTGCTTCCTGTTGTTAAAGAGAGACCTGTCAGAGAACCGAAGAGGCAGTTGTAATAATATTCTGCTCCAGCTGCTCCATAGCCGGCTTTGAATCCGAAAGCTGTATTAGAATGCCCTGTTGTGTTGTAATATCCTGATTGGTGGCCGAAAAAATTATTGTAAAATCCCGATGTGTTGTAAAATCCGGAATAATCTCCGCAGAAGGTGTTGCTGTATCCGTCGTAATTCTCGTATCCGCTGCCGTTTCCAACAAAAGTGTTCCTTATCCCGCCCACAGTTTTTGCTCCCGCCGAATTTCCGATGAATGTGCTGTACATTGACGCATCGGCAACTTTACCCGCCTCGTTTCCGATAAAAACATTACCGTAGCCGGGCATTGAAGTGCTTCCGGCGTTTAATCCTATGAATATATTGTCAGGACTGAAATCAGTATATTTTCCTGAACTGTGGCCCATAGTTGTAGATCCCGTTCCTATCTTAGTTGAATCCGTACCTACTTCAAAAGCGTTGACCTGACCCTTGCCTTTCACAGAAGATGTTGTTGTAACGCTGAAAGACCTTGAAAGCCCTTTCGAACTGCCGATGTTCGCACGGATTGCATTTGCGCTTATCACCATAAGCGTATCACCAAGGTTGAAGACGCGCAGTCCGTCATTGCTTATATTAAAAACAGTATTGTTCGAAGAATCCTTGATCTCAAACAAGGTCTCCGCATATATGCATAATACCGCTGCAATAATCAATATTAAGTATTTCCTCATAATACCTCCCTTAAAAAACTCCCTTTTATTTCCCCCTCTCTTTTTCAGCCTCTCTTTCGTATAAAGATTCTATACTTCTATCCTTTGATCTACCAAAAACTTCAGGCGTGAGATAATATCCTTTTTCTTTTTCTTTTTTCTCAGAAACGACCTGCATAGGATTTGCTTTTGCATAATTATCGTCTCTGACCGCTGTTACCATCCAAGACACTTTCATTCCCGGATTACCACCTGCTATTCCAAACCTACCATTATTAAGCTCATCTGAAATATACAAACCGGGTGCCGAACTCCCAATGCCGGTCAGCTGGTATCTGAATTCAGCGTTATACGATTCGAACCATTCCGGCATTTCCAATGTAGCATTACCCTCTCCGTCAAGAATAACATTACCACTGTAAACATTAAGCATCTCGCTACTTGAAACTGAAGAATGAGTGAGTATTTTATTTCCCGGATCAGTAGGGTGATCCGATTTAAATTCGATATAGTCATTCGCATTCAAGTTTCCGGTCACATAAACATTTCCGCTAAAATATCCTGCGTAATTTGTTGCTCCTCCCGTGGCAGTTCCGTAAACGCCGTATCGTATTCCCGTTCCTGCAACATTAGCGTTACCGTAAATCCCATAACAAGTCGAGGTTCCCGTACCGATCCCATATATCCCGATATAGTTTGAAGTTCCATAAACACCCCTATACCCACCCTCGCCTTGAACACCAATACCGTACGAAGCGGTCACGGCATGCTTTCCATATACCGCGGCGTCATCAACATTGGTTGTTTCATCAACAGCATGGATTTTATATAAAGGATTTATACCTACTCCTAATTTTCCGTTAATTTTGATAAAATCCGTTGCAAAATCTCCATAAATAAGGGGAGTTGATGTGTCAGAATTGTCAATATATAGCTTGTTTGATCCTGTTTCCCAATAACCGGCACTGTTTCCAATAAAGATATTACCTGAATAAGTGCCTGATCCGCCAGAATTATTGCCTATAAATACATTATTACTTGAAGATGTTTTGGCATACCCTCCGGCTCCTCTTCCTATCATTACATTGTTATTTCCCTCAGTAAAAATATGACCCGCAAACGCGCCGAGACAAACATTGCGAATTCCTGTTGTATTGGCGTTGCCGGATCGGTAACCCAAAAATAGATTCTCGTAACCAGTTGTGTTATTCTCTCCGGATTCATATCCTTCAAACATGTTATTTGATCCTGTCGTATTGCTCATTCCGCTTCTAAAACCCATAAACTGATTACTGGTACCAGAATTATTTGCGTAACCTGCCTGATAACCCATAAAAATATTATTATGCCCCAAAGTGTTGTTGAGCCCGCTCTGAAAACCAAGAAAAATATTATTATTCCCGCTGCTTGTATTCACTCCGCTTTCATTTCCCATAAAAATATTGCTGCTTCCGTTGTTAAGTGAGTATCCTGAATTATAACCTAGAGCTACATTAAAATTTCCGGAAGAATTGCCTCTACCCGCCTCTGTACCTATGAATACATTATCATGCCCGGAACTTGTTAAATACCCTGCCCTATAACCCATTACATTATTGTTGTAGCCACCGGACATTTCGTATCCGGCCTGATAACCGATTGCTGTATTATAGCTGCCTGTGTCATTGTTCATCCCGGCCTGATAACCGTAAAATGTGTTATGAGTTGCCGTTGTGCTCGTATGACCAGCCATATATCCTGTAAATGTATTAAAATAACCTGAGGTATTGTATTGCCCTGCATAATTACCGATGAAAAGATTGTACATACCAGAATACGAGTAAGGTACACCTAATGTAGTTGAGACACCTGCATTCAAACCAATAAAGATATTCTTCGCGCTGAAATCAGTATACTTACCTTCCTGAGAAGTCATGTATGCTGATTCCGCATCAACTTCAAGCGCATTGATCAAACCCTTGCCTTTCACAGAAGATGTTGTCGTTACACTGAATGACCTTGAGAGTCCTCTCTGTGTTGTTCCAATATTTGCTCTTATTGCATCCGCGCTGATCACCATCAGAGTATCACCCTCGTTCATTACACGCAGTCCGTCGGTCGAGACATCGAGCACTTTGTTGTTTGCTGAGTCCTTAACCTCGAATAGTGTTTCAGCCTGTAATAGTGTTAATAAGCACAATATTAAAACCCAGTAAAACTTCATAAATCACTCCCAATATTCTAATTATTTTCTGATTAATTCCTTCAGCTCTTTAATTTCTTTCTTCATTTCGTTGATTTCAATCTGCTGCTCTTTCAACGCTTGAATAGCCACAACGCTCAGACCGGCATAATCCATAGTATAAGTATCCGTCTCTTTATTGTAATAAACGAACTCGGGGAATATTTGAATGACATCCTGAGCTATAAGCCCTATATGATTGCGCTCATCACTTTTTTCAGTAGTAAAATTATACCTCTTAGGCTGCAGTTTCATTACTTTCTCTGTAAATCTTTCTGCGTCTGAAATATTTTTCTTGAAACGCTTGTCGGATAAAGCTGAATATACACCGGTTGAATTATTCCACTCTCCGACCTCAGTGGTATTATAGAACAATCCAAGATTATCGTCTGTGTACATGTAAAGATGCCATGAGTCGGTATTTCCGTTGTAGGTATTTTGAAAATATAGCCCATTCGAAGTACCTGTAGGATGGATAATCGATACTCTTGACGTTGTAAAAGTCAGATCGGTATTTGGAAATGTCCCTTTTATCAAAGGAGTTGTTGTATTTGAATTGGCAATATACAGCTTGTTCGATCCTGTTTCGCTGAAACCTGCTTCATAACCGAGCATCACATTACCTGCACCGGACTGATTTGAGTATCCCGCGCGGTATCCAATACCTACATTATTGTTCCCTGTTCTGATATTATATCCTGCTCTGTCTCCCAGCATCAGATTTGACGAACCTGTTGAAGTATATGCTCCCGAAAGATATCCCAAATAAGTGTTATTCGATCCTGAACCTGTTCCGTTACCTCCCGCAGATGACCCAATGAAAGTATTCGACTGTCCCGAATTGTTCTGACCGGAAAAAGTACCTATGAAAGTATTGTCCCCTCCGCTGGCGTTATTCGCGCCGCTGCTTTTACCGATATAAACGTTATGAGAGCTGTTCGTAGCGTACCTTCCTGCACTTTCTCCGAGAAAAGTGTTCGACCATCCGTAGTAGCTGAAGTCATCAACTCCTATAGTCCCGTTACCTGCATAGTTACCTATCATGACGTTATACTTACCTGGACCTATCGACGCGCCAGCTTCAAGTCCGAGAAAAATGTTCAACGGACTGAAATTAGAATATTCTCCATCCGGTGCGCTCATGCTCGTTGATCCGGCGTCAACCTGAAGCGCATTGATCAGTCCTTTGCCTTTAACGGAAGATGTTGTTGTAACGCTGAAAGATCGCGAAAGTCCTTTTGAGCTGCTGATATTTGCTCTTATTGCATTTGCGCTTATGACCATCAATGTATCGCCTAGGTTAAAGACTCGCATTCCGTCATTGCTTATATTGAAAACTGTGTTGTTGGATGAGTCTTTGATCTCGAACAGAGTTTCAGCATTAACTGAAACCGCAAATAAAAGGATTAGTGATAAATATTTCATCAAAGCCCCCTTACTTCTTAATTTCTTGATTGTGAATAAA
>JAQVNT010000132.1 GCA_028702975.1 Candidatus Delongbacteria bacterium | reverse complement strand
GTATATTTTGAAATACAACCCTGAAAAAGCCTACATACTCAGCGGTTCTAATCACTTTAGCACCGACAGGAATGTAATTAGGGTACCTCTATATTATGCCGGTAAGATTTAGAATATTGACAATATAGTTGTGCGATTTTGCAATGATTTTCGCCTTTTTTATTGCTTTATTCATTATGCTTAGGTAATTTACAAACAATATAATACGGAGAGTCTTCATGAAAAAATTATTCTTAGCCGCAACATTGATGCTGGGATTTAGCAGTTTAGTCCTTGCTGTCAATCTGACGGTATCAGGCATTACGAATCCGAGTGCAGCGAACGGAACATATATTCCATGCACTTCACCAAGCACGATAAACGGTAAAAATGTCTGGGTTAAACAGACTGGCGGATATTATATTTATAATGACATTTACCAGTCCGCAAACCCGGATTCCCCATACTGGAATATTGATGTGGATCTCGAAGACCAGAATGCGAACGATGTGCTTTTTTACTCGAACAACAATTCAGATGCGGCATCACCGATAAGCGTAACTTCATGGGGTGCAGGATTTAGTCCGATCGGGCCTACAGGTTCTCCAGTGGTGGTCGAAGAAACCGCAACTCCAGTGCCTGAAATAAAAATTTCGGGGAACAGCTATGAAATTACTGACGGGAGCACTTTCACCTCATTCACAACCCATACGAACTTTGGTTCCGTTAATGTTTCAGCGGGAACAATGGCGAGAACATATACGGTCGCGAACCTCGGAGCCGGGACGCTAACAATTTCAGGCGTTACGATCACCGGAGCTAACTCAGGCGATTTTTCTGTTACATCCGCACCTGCCGGTTCTGTTGCATCTTCAGGATCAACTACATTCGTAATAACATTCAATCCTTCTTCGACCGGCAGCCGTAACGCTACTGTAACTGTTTCAAATAACGACAGTAATGAGGGTTCTTATGATTTTTCCATAAACGGTTATGGATTTACTCCGGGCGATCTGCAGGTAACGGGCATCACAAATCCTACGGCGGCTAATACTGTCTATGTTCATCAGGGCGTAATGAATAATTTCGAATACTGGCAAAGCTCCAACGGATATTATGTTTACACAGACGGAAGCAACTGGCTTATTGACAATGATACCGTAAGCTCCGCAGTCCTTTTCTTCTCTTCAACATTACCTTATTCGGTACTTGATGTAGCTTCATGGACTCTTGAAGGCACCGCGACAGGCACTCCCGTCGTAACTGCATCCGATCCGAACCCGAACATAAATGTTAAAGGGAACGGCGTGAACATAGTCACTGGAGATGTTTCTCCCGCTTATTCTGACTTTACTAAATTCGGTTCTGTGAACATTGCCTCATCATCTGCATCAAGGACTTTTACGATCGAAAATACAGGCAGCGCGGCACTAACTATATCAGGAGTATCGTTTACAGGAACGGACGCATCTTCTTTCAGCGTAACATCAGCACCCGCTTCTACAGTTGCAGCCATGGCATCAACCACATTTACAGTAGCTTTCGACCCTTCGGCCACAGGCGTAAAATCAGCAGTAATAAATATTTCGAACAATGACTCTGATGAGAACCCTTATACTTTCACGGTCAGCGGAGATGCATTCACGCCGATAAATCTGATAGTTTCAGGCATTACAGGAACTTACACTGCTTCGAACGGAGAATATGCGCATCTGGGATTGCTGAACGGATTTCAGTACTGGAAACATATTTCGCAGAATTTTTATATCTATAATCACATTTTCGAAAACGGTTACTACTGGAATATTGATACCGACACGAACGATAACACCCAGCTCTTTTATTCGAACGGGAACGGTGAGGTATATACTCCGACAGAGGTAGCTTCGTGGGGTGCAGTTGACGGAGCAGGAACTCCTTCTTTAGTTTACAAAGCCCCGTCCTCAGCAGCCGAACCGACTGTAGCATACTCAGCAGATCAGGCGGTTATCAGCTGGACAGCATCTGCAGGAGCAGTTTCATACAAAGTCTATTCTTCAGCAGACCCTTACGCGGCATTCCCGTCAGGCTGGAATCTGGAAACAACTGTTGCTGGGCTTACATGGACGGACGCGAGCGCGGGAGCATCGGTTAAAAAGTTTTATGTCGTCGTTGCTGTGAACTAGATTAAAATTAATATAAAGCAGAAAGCCCGAAATGTCGGGCTTTTTTTATTGTGCAAATGATAGAAATATTTCTCGTGTGCCGCTTTATTTAGTCGGAATGCTTTAGAATATTGACAATTTTGATTTTTTTCTGTATTTTATTTCACAAGTAAAATTAACGGAGTATTAAATGAAGTACTTACTGATGATCGCGACGTTGTTTACACTTGCGCTTCATGCGCAGACTGCAACACCGCCGGCTCTCGGCGACGGTTCGAGCGGGAATCCTTATCAGATAGCTACGCTTAACAATCTGTACTGGATCGAACAGAATTCAAATGTCTGGGACGACAATTTTATCCAGACGGCGAATATTAATGCCGCGTCAACATCTTCATGGAACGGAGGCCAAGGCTGGCATTCCATAGGCTACAGCGGAAATCCGTTCACGGGAATATATGACGGCAACGGTCATTCTATACTAAGTCTGACCTCTTCCTATCCTCAGTATTCAGGCGAATATGTCGGTTTGTTCGGTTATGTCGGAACCGGGGCTGAAATTAAAAATCTTAATTTAGTCGGTGGTTCTTTAACTGCCAACGACAGGATCGGAGGCCTTGCAGGATTAGTTTATGGGGCAACTATAACTAACTGTCATTCCTCGGTAAATATTACCGGCGGGAATACTGCAGGAAGTCTTATAGGCTGGAGCCAGCTGTCTACTATAACATCATGCTCTGCTACTGGTACTGTATGGGGCTGGAGTAATCTCGGCGGACTTATCGGGATAAGCTGGCAGGATGTACTTATTTCCGATTGTTTTGCTACCGGAACAATATCAGCCTCCTCGAGAGCGGGAGGGTTAATTGGATATATTGAAGAAAGCGTAATTAAAAAATGTTATGCGACGGGAAATATTCAGTCTTACAGCTCTAGTATAAGCAATGATAGTTTCGGAGGTTTTACGGGTTACATAATGGGACTGAACGGAATGGCTCTTATTGAGGATTCCTATGCTACCGGAAATGTCAGCTGCACAATTTCGGGGGATTATACCTACAGCTATATGATGGGCGGTTTTGTAGGTTACAATTACAGAAGTCCTTTAATAAACTGCTACTCAACAGGATCGGCTATAGGCAATGACAATGTAGGCGGATTCTCAGGCAAGGTCATTACCGGAGGAACATACGCCTCCACGAACTGTTTCTGGGACACTCAAAAATCCGGTCTTTCAACAAGTGCCGACGGTATAGGCAAAACTACTGCTCAGATGAAAACCCAGTCAACTTTTACCGGATGGGATTTTTCTACTCCTGTATGGGAGATAGTAAGCGGAGCGGCATATCCCTTCCTTTCATGGCAGTATTCTGTGAGCTTAGCTATAAATTCCAATCCCTCTCAGGGAGGGACTGTTACTGGAGCGGGAGAATTTCCGCCTTCAACTCCGGTCACAATAACCGCAACTCCCAACAGCGGCTTCACTTTTATCAACTGGACTAATTCAGGATCAGGAACTATAGTTAACCCTAACTCTGCTTCGACTACCTTTATAATGACCACAGAAGCAGCAGCAATAACGGCAAATTTCCAGGCTCAGCTTTATACACTTACCATGAGCTCGAACAATATACTTTATGGTACGGCTACGGACAACACCGGAACAGGACCATATTCAGCCGGCACGATAGTAAGCATTACGGCAGTTCCTGAGTCCGGATATGTTTTTACAGGATGGGAATCAAGCGGCGGCGGATCTTTCGGGAATGTTAATTTGGAAACTACCACCTTTACTATGCCAGGTGAGAATGTTACTGTAACAGCCGGTTTCGCTCAGGGATACGACCTTTCCGTGATTCCAGACGACCCTGCGCATGGTTCAGCTATAGATTATACAGATGACAATCCCTACACTGAAGGATCGGTGATCACTATTATAGCCGCCCCTGCTGCGGGTTATGAATTTCAGTACTGGACAAGCAGCGGCGGAGGAACTTTTGACAACGAATCTGAAATTATCACCACATTCACTATGCCTGCTCAAAATGTAACTTTGACGGCTAACTTCTATGCCGTTTACGATCTTACAGTCACCGTGAACAATCCGGGTATGGGATCAGCTACTGATTTAACCGGAAGCAATCCTTATCCCGCTGGTTTTCCGATCAGCATTCAGGCGGTTCCTGAAGCCGGTTATATTTTTACTAAATGGACTAGTACTGGGGGAAGTATCCACGATATTACTTCACCAGTCACATTTTTTGCCATGACCGACGGCGATGTGATCCTCACAGCGAACTTCGCGGTTGAATTCTCGGGGGGATCAGGAACTGATCTCGATCCGTGGCTGATATCGACTCCATATGAGCTGAACAACATAAGGAATTATACAGGAGCTCTTCATTCAGACAAATATTTCAGACAGACAGCGGATATAAGCCTGATAAATTATTCAAACTGGGAACCTATCGGAAAAATCGGTACTGAATTCAACCAGTCTTTCTACGGTAATTACGACGGCGCCGGTTACAGCATTACCAGCCTTTCCATAGACCGGACAGGAACACCCGATCTTGGCCTTTTCGGTGTCTTAAAAGAAGGTTCGATAACTGAAGTCAATATAATTGACGGAGTTATAATATCCGACGATTCAAGAAACGGCCTTATAGCAGGTTACTGCTATCTTGGATCGATCACAGGATCCACTTCATCCGGAATTATTAATGCTCAGGGAGGCGAGGCAGGCGGCGTCACGGGAAGAAATCTGGAAGGCGCGATTGAAAACTGCAGTTCATCTGCTTCAGTATCGGGTGCTTTCAGTGTCGGAGGTATTGCAGGCGCGAATGAATCCGGAACAATTATATCATGCGGTTCAACCGGAACTATATCAGGAACAAATGTCGGAATCGGAGGACTTGTCGGGCAGAACAGCACAGGTAATATATATGAGAGTTATTCTTCCGGAAACGTCACCGGTAGAGGTCTCGTGGGAGGATTTGTCGGCAGCAATTTCTCATCAGGCACGATTAATGAATGTTACTCTACAGGTAACGTTGAATGTACGGGAACAGGCGGCCTGGGGATCAAA
>JAQVNT010000131.1 GCA_028702975.1 Candidatus Delongbacteria bacterium | reverse complement strand
CGAAGCCGAACATGTCTGACACAAATCCGAAAGGGACTCTCTCAAAAGTGTAATGTCCGCCTATCGTGTGCAAAAATACCAGAAAGAACATCATTATATAAGCTGTCGGGGTGAATCTGAAATATTTCGATATTATCACCGCCGCAATAACGATCAGCATGATCGGTACATTCTCTGCCCACCAGACGCCTCTGTGAAAAGGTGATATCCCGCAGATAATGAATTCAGCTATGTACAGCCCCAGAAGTATATGCGGAGTTTTGTCTTTCATGGTCGGTCCTCCTTATTTTTTCAGGTACAGTGTCTTGATCTCGAAGGGCGTGAATTTAAGCTCGACCGAAGATGTGTTCTTCTTAAACGGCTTGAACTCCGTCTCGATAAGATTCGATTCAAAGATATCGTATTTGCCTTCCAGATTTAGTACAGTATTATCGTTAGCACCCATTGTTTCATACAGCCTTAAAATAATACCCTTTCCGTCTTCGGAAGGTTTGACGGTCTCGAGCTTTACCGTGCAGGTCTCGAGGCTGTAGAACGACCTCTCTTCTATTTTCGGAAGTTTCTTGAGCGGAATTATCGATGCGGGATCGTTGAGTTCATGCGCGATCTTAAGAGTGTCCGAGCTTTCAAGATTTCCGCAGTGCGGATAGTATGAGAAAGTGAACTGGTGACTGCCCATATCAGCCGATTCGTCGGGGCTTTTCGTGCTTCTGAGCAGAGATAGTTCGATACGGCCGTTATTTATGATATGACCGTATTTACAGTCGTTCAGGATCGAAAATCCGTAATCGGGCTGGGAAATATCCGCATATCTGTGCGCGGGAACTTCGAATTTTGCCGCGTCCCAGCTGGTGTTGAAGTGAGCAGGTCTTTTTATGTTGCCGTACTGAATCTCGTAAGTTGCGGTATTTGAGATGATATTAGTTTCGGCGCAGGCTTTCAAAAATTTCTTCTCTTCGTTCCAGTCGGCAAAGTTCTCGATCCTGATCTCTCTCGAATCGGAAGAAAGCGTTATTCTCTGAACGATCGTGGAATTACCTATGCTCATGACCTGCTCAATACCCACAAGATGTCCGTTGTCCGCAAGTATTTCAAGACTGATCCTCTTGGCCTGTTCGGGCGTAGTCTCTTTATAGTAATGGTTGATGTCCCATGCCTCCCAGTTTACCGGCAGATCGTCCCACATCAGAAGCCTGTTCGCGCATTTTACGCTCTCAAAGTTCTTTTCTTTATCGAAAATGGAGTGTATCATCCCGTCGTCGCAGAGAAGTACTTTTATGAATTTATTCTCGAGTATAATGTCGTTTTCCGTGATCTTAAGTTCAGCCTTGCCTTCGTGCTTCTGTTCGGAAACGGTTTTGCACTTGCTGACCGAAAATACCGTATAACCCATCTGGGGCACTTTTACATAGAACTCGATCCGTCCGTGATTGATCAGCCAGGGTATTTTTTTCCCGTCCGCGCCGGTGACTTTATAGTTTGTTCTTTCAGGCACAGGGAAGCTGACGAGGAGGTTCTTTTCCCAGCTCAGAGAATTATAGGCCAGATAACATCCTTCAAGCTTATCATCATACCTGACATCGAAAAGCTGGTTGAAGAATTTCTCGAACATGTCGTGGATCTTGTTGAAATTGTATTCAGACATATCGTGAGCGTCCTTATAGACCCAGTTGATAGACGATCCGGGCAGAATGTCGTGGAACTGGTCGAGCAGAGTATCCTTCCATATTCTCTCGACTTCCGCCTGGGGATATTTCTTGATCCATGTGCCCAAAAATTCAAGGTCTCTTAAAGCTATTTCCAGATCTCGGTTGTATTTTTTCATCAGAGACTGCGTAGTATATGTTCCCCTGTGCAGCTCAAGATAGAGTTCTCCTGTCCATTTAGGCAGATCAGCTTTCGGGATTTTTGCAATTTTATCGAAAAAGTCCTGAGCTTTACTGAACTTGAACTTCGGTGCGCCTTCAAGGTCCTGCTGCCTCAAGCCCAGCTCAATGTGAACAGGTGAGGGACCACCTCCTCCGTCCCCGATCCCGTAGAGGTTCAAGAATTCATCCGAAACATCCGACTGAGCGTATCTTTCCTCGCTCTCTATCAGCTTTGAGGGCAGGTTGGAGAGGTTGTAGTCGTTCGTCGGCAGGAAGTGCGTAAGTATATCGGTTCCGTCGATGCCTTTCCAGTAGAATGTGTGATGCGGGAATTTATTAGTCTCGTTCCATGAAATTTTCTGTGTCATGAATACATCGACGCCTGATTTTTTGAGTATCTGCGGTAGTGCTGCGGAATAACCGAATACATCGGGGAGCCACAGGTTCTTGACTTCGATCCCGAACTCGTCGGAAAAGAATTTCTTCCCGTACAGGCACTGCCTGACCAGCGACTCTCCGGAAGTGATGTTCATGTCCGGCTCAACCCACATTGCGCCCTGAACTTCCCAGCGTCCTTTTTTAACTGCCTTTTTAATTTTTTCATAAAGTACGGGATAATCCTCTTTGACCCACTGGTACAACTGCGGCTGGGAAGACCCGAAAATATATTCGGGGTACTCATCCAGCAGTTTCAGGGCGGTAGAGAAAGTCCTGCCGGCCTTCCGCCTCGTTTCGCGCACAGGCCACAGCCATGCGAGATCAGTGTGGGCATGCCCCACCGAGTAAACGGTCATGGCGCTCTCGTTGGCTTTCATTGAAAGCAGCTCATGGGTTATTTTCAGCGCCCTGTCCGTTCCTTCGCCGGCGCCAAAGGCATTAACGCACTGGTTAAGGCCGTAAAGAAGTTTCTTCTTTCTCGGGCTGTTTTCGGGGAGCTTTTTCATCAGGTCAAAAAGGACGGTCATATCGTATTCGAGCTTTTCGGCCTTTTTGTCAAAGATCACGAGCTCGGCTTTTTTGAGCCTGAACTCGTCTTTGCTCTTCCCGAACAGCCCGTTGGCGCCCGCCTCGACCATGATCGAGAACTTCTCGCCCGCCTTCGCCTTCTTCGACAGCCTGTAAAAATATTTTCCGGAATTTACATACCAGTCGGTTTTGTTCGTAAGACCCTGGTCGGGAACGCCTTTCAAAAATACGCAGCCTTCGCCGTCAAGGTCTATCAGAGCTCCGACCTCGGTTCCTTCGAATTCTGCGGGGGTCTCTCCTTTGAACCTGAACCATGCGCAGCCCCAAAGTTTTCCCCATCTGTCACCGACTTTGACCGGTTTGAATTTAGCCTTCACCGCATCTTCGAACAGTATAGGTTCGATCTTATCATAAATATATTCGGCTTTCAAAGGGACAGGGGACGAATATTTAAGCTCCGATATCCTGTCGATGAACTGCTTTATTCTTTCTGTATATATCTTTTCGTACATAATTCCTCCTGTTAGCTCTATAATGAAGTATATGAATATAAAAGCCGGAATTCAAGGAATTATTTGAGGAGAGTATTTTGCGAAAAGATTATTTTAAGCCGCTAATTCTGATTATATCTGCGTTTTTTGTTCTCGGCAGCTTTCTTCACTGAATTCTCGGAAGGTTTTCTGACAAACGGCTTTTTGACTTCCTTGATCGGATTATGATTTATTAAAGGATAAGGGTGTTCGTCTATTACCGGGATCTTCTTCGATATGAGTTTCTCGACATCCTTCAGGTACGCTTTCTCTTCCGCGTCGCAGAATGAATATGAAGTTCCTTTTGCTCCCGCTCTGCCTGTTCTGCCTATTCTGTGAACATACATTTCGGCTATGTTGGACATTTCGAAGTTTATCACATATTCAAGATTATCCACATCGATCCCTCTTGCCGCGATGTCAGTAGCTACAAGTACGCGTGTAGCCTGCGACTTGAAGTTCGACAGAGCTCTCTGCCTTGCGTTCTGAGCCTTATTTCCGTGAATGGCTTCGGCGGTCACATTCATTTTCTGGAGCACTTTGACAACTTTGTCGGCACCGTGCTTTGTTCTGGTAAATACCAGTGCGGTTTTTATTTTCTTATCCTTTAAGATATCAACGAGCAGCTTGTTCTTGTTCACTCTGTCCACGAAATAAACATACTGGTCTATAGTGTCAACGGTCGATGAGACTGGGGTTACCGATACTTCCGCAGGATTTACAAGTATTGTTCCCGCGAGCTTGACTATCTCAGGCGGCATCGTGGCTGAAAAGAACAGCGACTGTCTCTTTTTGGGCAGTACGGCCAGAACTTTCTTTATGTCGTGAATAAAACCCATGTCGAGCATTCTGTCAGCTTCGTCGAGTACGAAATATTCGATGTCTTTAAGCGAAATGTAACCCTGACCCATAAGGTCCAAAAGCCTTCCCGGAGTAGCTATGATGATATCGACGCCGCTTTTTAGAGCCGATACCTGTGCGTGCTGACTCACTCCGCCGAAGATCACCTTGTTCTTAAGGTTCAAGTGCCTTCCGTATGAATTGAAACTTTCCTCTATCTGAATTGCGAGTTCTCTGGTGGGCGTAAGGATCAGACCTTTTACTTTTCTCTTTTTCTCATAAGTCTGTTTTGCGCTCATCATCTGCAGGATAGGTACTGCGAAAGCTGCTGTTTTTCCCGTTCCCGTCTGTGCGCATCCAAGCAGGTCTCTTCCGTTAAGTATGAGCGGTATGGCCTTTGACTGTATCGGTGTAGGTATAGTGTAGCCTTCTTCTTCGATAGCTCTCAGGACCGGTTCGATCAGGTTCAATGTGTTAAATGAATCATTTTCCAAATTCTTTTCCTCTTTGTGTTTTTTTTATGCTTTTTCGATTAATTTAAAACTCGGTTTAAAATAATGTTGACCGAATATACGCAATATAAAGCGGAATAGCAAGCTATATAAACGGGACGGATTTTAAATATATATTCTCTTGTAATGAAGGGCAAAATTTCTTAAAATACAGACTGACTTCAAATTAGAGGAGGGTTTATGCTTAATTCGAGACTGAAAATACTGACCTTATCGCTTATGCTTGTCTGTTGGTTCGCTTCATCTCAAACTGTCGTGCAGTGGTACACATCCATGGGAAATTTTAAAGGACAGATCAGGGAGGACCTGGTTCCTATTACTGGGAATAATTTCATCGACCTTACTAATTCGGGATTTTATGACGGCCTTATATTCCACAGGGTGATCCAGGGTTTCGTGATACAGGACGGTGACCCGCTGGGGACGGGTACAGGAGGACCCGGATATACGATCCCGGATGAGTTCCATCCTGATCTCAACCACAATTCCGCAGGCGTGCTCTCAATGGCGAAC
>JAQVNT010000130.1 GCA_028702975.1 Candidatus Delongbacteria bacterium | reverse complement strand
GATATCCCTATGATGATTACTTCCCCACGCTAATGGATATGGAAGTGTTTTCAGCCGGAACAAAAGTCCTTGATCTTGATTTCACCGGTGACTGGCAGTATATGACCGCTATGGATGATGTAATGCCTGTGGAGCTGTCCATGACGCTGACGATGACACCTTTTACATTTACTGTAACATACACGAACGCAATACCTAATATTCTAAATTATGAAGTAAGCCTCAAAGAGAACCTTGTAACCAGAATGAGTTTCGACGCGATTCTGACCTTCACAGATGGGACACTTGAAGATATCAGCGAGGTCGATCTTGATTATATGTTCGGAATTTACCTCATCAGCTTCTGGGTGGATGCAGTATCAATGGATAATCTGATGGAATCGGCTACTTTGACTTTGGACGAGATAGTAGCAGAGCTTAACACTGAGGAATATGTGTTCTGCCACATTTTCGAGAACGATATTCAGATAGGACGGCTTAAAGCGAAAAAAGTCTGGGATGAATATGAATGGAACGAAGAAACTCAATCTGAAGGGAGCTGGGTCATAGCACCCTATATCGAATTCAACGACGGAAGCACTTTGGATGAAGAAGTTCTGGCCGGAATGCTTGGAGGCAGCGGGCTCGGTAAGTAGAGTTAAAATTATATTCGCAATAAAAAAGCTGTCTTTTGACAGCTTTTTTATTTAGATTTCATCTTTTAAATGGAGAGTTGTAATGCTTAAAGGATTTATACCTGCGACCAGAAAAGAATTCGATGATCTGAACTGGAAAAGAGCGGATGTTATTATTGTTACGGGAGACGCATATGTGGACCATCCTTATTTTCAGGTGGCGTCAGCGGGTCGATTCCTGAATTCCAACGGATTTAAAACTGTAATTCTAGACATGCCCGATATTGATAAAGATGACGACTGGAAGCGTTACGGAAGACCTTCTCTTTTTTTTCTTGTAATAACGGGGAAGGAGGATTCCATGGCGATGAATTATACGGCTTTCAAAAAATTCAGAAGCACGGATCCTTATGTTCCGGGAGGAAAGAGACTTAACAGGCCTGACAGAGCGCTGATTAGGTACTGCGGAAAGATAAAAGAACTATACAAAGATGTTCCTGTTTTAGTCGCGGGACCTGAAGCGGCAGGGAGAATGGCAAGTCACTATGATTACTGGTCAGACAAGTTGAGAAAGCCGGTACTTTTGGATACTAAAGCAGATCTTCTGCTTTTCGGCGACATCGAGTACAATCTTCTGAATATCTGCGGGATGCTGAAAAACAAAAAGAGTATAGAAAATGACATGAGACTGAGCGGGACAGCTTTAATTGTCAAAGATATCGGTCAGGTAAGTAATTATGCCCAGATACCTTCACACGAAAGTCTGGAAAGAAATTTGGGACTTTTAGCTGAGCATCATCTGGTGCTTCACAAAAATATGAACCCGTACAATTCAAAAACTGTTGTTCAGAGGGCTGTGGGAAGATATCTTGTTATAAATACTGCGCAGACTCCTCTGACCGAAGAAGAAACTGACAGTCTTTATAAAACAGGTTTCAAAGGCCGTCCCCATCCCAAATATAAAGACGATATCCCGATCTGCAGGTTCATAAAAGATTCAATACTGACACACAGAGGCTGCCTTAACGATGTTTCAGACTCTCAGGAGATATTTATCTCAGGAAGGATGATATCATCAAGATCGAATGAGGAGATCAGGAAAGAAGTCATAAAGTTTATCAGGTCGAAAGACTACAATAAGACAGTCAGGATATTCGGATCGCCATATTTTAATCACTACGCAGTAAAACCAGGCAACAGGAAAATGTGTTCCGAATGCGAAAGATTATCCTGCACCTTGCCTGATGTCTGCCCGAATATCAAACCGCAAAATGAAGAGATCATTAAAATAATTGAAGGTTTCGACAGGTTCCCGAATGTCCGGAATAATTTCTATGCCGGTGATGTTGATATGAAGCTTCTGGTCAAAGACAAAGAAATGTACAAAGACTACCTGACAAAAAGAAATGACGGCAATGTGCAGCTTCATGTGTTAAGTTTTTCAGATAGGCAGAGGGTGCGGATGGGTTTCGACGGGGAAGAGAGTGCCGTTAAAGATCTTAAATTTTTAAAAAAGAGAGCTGGAGAGTACGGGAAAAATTTAAAGATCTCTGCTGACATATACGCAGGATATCCGGGTCAGACCGATGAAGAAACAGCACAGAATATTAAACAACTGCAGGAACTCGATATTGAGCTTGGAAATGTGATAAATTTCATACCACTCCCTCTTACTCTTGCAAGTGTTTTGTACTTTACAGGTTCTGATCCTGTAAGCGGTGAACAGGTATCTGTCGAAAAAAAATTAAGTGTGATGAAAAAAATCAATGAATGGTATAAAAAGAGTAAAAAGCAGCGGAAATAAAAAAAGAGCCGTTCGGCTCTTTTTCAGTAGTAGCGGGAGTAGGATTCGAACCTACGGCCTTCGGGTTATGAGCCCGACGAGCTACCAGACTGCTCCATCCCGCGATAGCGACCCAAATATATGATTTTGAGATTGTAAAGTCAAGTTAAATTTTGTAATATTTCGTAATAGTTTAATAATCGGGCGGGAATGAAGAAAAGAAGAATATTATACGCGGTACTGAACTGGGGTCTGGGTCACGCTACGAGATCTCTTCCGCTCATAAGAGAGCTTGTTAAAGAGCATGATGTCATAATCCTTTCGACAGGCCGTTCGCTCGAACTTCTCAGGTCCGAGATCAGCGGGGCTGAGTTTATTGACCATGAGGATTATTCTGTCAGATATACAAAAAAAGGATGGTCGCTTTTAGTTTCTCTTTTTTTTCAAATACCTAAAATACTGATAAAGCTAAGGCAAGAACACAGATTCACTGAAGAGCTTGTGCGAAAATTGAATATCGACAGAATAATTTCCGACAACAGGTACGGCATATATTCGAGAGAAGTGCCTTCGTTTTTTATCACTCACCAGCTTCGTTTCAGGCTTCCTGGGCAGCTCAGGCATTTCGAGATATTGTCAGTTGTTTTCAACAGGATGTATTTTAGAAGATACAGGAAAATTTTCGTTCCTGACGAAAAAGACGGATTAAATCTTTCCGGAGAGCTTTCGCATAATGTTCCGTTCATGAAATCTTCTAAGATAGAGTACTGTGGAATACTTGCCGACATTTCAGGATCAAATGAGATTATCAGATCTGATTACCTTTTTATTATTTCAGGACCGGAACCTCAGAGGACGATATTTGAGAGGAAAGTACTTGAACAATCAAAAGAGCTGGAAGGTAAAATAATTATAGTCAGGGGCGTCACAGAGAACAAGGATATTACAGAGGAAGGCGGCAGGACTGTGTATTCAAGTGTGGAAAGGGAAAAGCTGTCTTCTATGATAAAAGGAGCTGAATTGATAATTTCAAGACCGGGTTACTCCAGTGTTATGGAATTTGCCGCTTTAGGGAAAAAGGCATTATTCGTTCCAACACCCGGTCAGACCGAACAGGAATATCTTGCGCGGTTCTATAAGGAGAATAAATATTTCAATTATGTCGAACAGTCTGAAATGGATCTTTTGGGAGATATCAAAACCGTATTCTCTGCGACGGGTCCTGAAATAGTACCTAACAGAACAGAAAAGATCACTGATGAAATTCTCGGTTAAATTATTTTTTTTGTTACTTACACTAATATCTGCTTCGTTCGCATCGGATCCGGTAAATTATATATTTTCAGGCGAGAAATATTTTACAGAAGATATACTCTTATCAGAGATCGATCCCGCTCTGTCTGCGGAACAAAATATCGAAGTGCTTCTTGATCTTTATGTTAATAAAGGTTTTCCTTTCGCTTCTGTTAAGGTTGATTCTCTGCACAATTATGAAGGAGTTAAAAGTATTTTTTTATCAGTAAATGCCGGAAACTATGTAAGGACAGATGATATAATTTTTAGCGGAGCGGATGTAACTTCAAAGGAAAGCCTTAAGAAACTGACCGGATTGAAATCAGGAGAGAGATTCTCTGAAAGAAGTGTTCTGCGGGCTGCTGACTGGATATACAGTTCACGATTATTCGTAAAGAGACCGGATTTTAGTATCGTAAGTTTACCTTCAGGCAATTTTGGAGTAAAGTTCAGTGTGACAGAAAAGAAATACAATGAGATCATGTTTATCGGAGGTTATCATTCATCAGATAAAGAAGGTTCGACTTATTCTGTCAATTCGGTTCTTAATGCTGATAATCTGTTCGGTACTATGAGAAAATTAAGGATATTGTGGGAAAGAGAAGGTGAAGATGCCGAGAAGCTGCGGCTTTATTACAAGGAGCCTTTTCTGGCCGGAATAAGGCTTTCAACTGAGGTTGAATATGGACAGGTCTTCAGAAAAGAACTTTATCTTAAGAGATCATTCATGATCAGTCAGAAATATTCTTATGACCCGCTTTCCGGAATTACATACGGAATTGAAAAGGAATATTTCTTTTCAGAAATTCCCGAAATTACCGGAGAAGGGGAAACAGTTGTGACAAGGTACAGCACAGGGATAGAGTACGGCGACACAGATAACGGCATACTTATACCTGAAGATACCGGTTTAAGTTTCAGTGCAGGTTTGTCTTCGGTGAATATTGAAAAACCGGGTATGTCTGACCGGAACGGTATAGAAATAATTATATCGCCGGATATGAACATTAAATTCACAAAAAATATTTTTCTCGGCATTTCATCGGAATATGATCACATGATCTTTGATGAAAGTGTACCTGAGTATGCAAGAATTACTTTTGGAGGGGCAGATTCTTTCAGAGGGTACAGGGAGGATGCTTTTATCTCGGATATTTATATTCTTAATACCGCCGATCTTTATCTGGTCGAAAATTCAGAATCAGTCGCGATAGATATATTTACGGATGTGTGTTCTTATAACGGTAAAAATGACAATATTGACAAAATAAGAGATCTTGAAACGCTGCTGAGCTTCGGAATAGGTATTATTTACGCTACACAGTCGGGGCAGATATCCCTACATGCGGCCATACCTCAAAGTGAAGGCTTCAGCGAAGCGGTAGTTCACGCCATGTATTCTTTCAGGTTCTAGGATCATCTTTCTTTGCATAAGCAGGAATTCTGAGGAATGAACGAAACAGTATCTCCTCTCTTTAAACCTGCAAAAATATTTTTACTGCCTATGATCGAGCATAATTTTCCGTCAGGGCCGCAAGATCGGAAGAGCACACG
>JAQVNT010000129.1 GCA_028702975.1 Candidatus Delongbacteria bacterium | reverse complement strand
GGAAGATTAGGTTCTGTGCTGGACATCAGGAGCCGCGACGGCAACAGGGAAAGGTTCGAGGGAAATGTATCTGCTTCGCTTTTCGCCGGAGAAGGAGTGTTCACCGGACCGGTACTTGAGGGTGGTTTTCTGCTCGCCGCGAGGAGAAGTTATATCGACCCGATCCTTGAAATGCTCGGCGATGAGTATCCTTCCTACTATTTCTGGGACGGTCAGGGTCAGGTCTATCAGGATATCGGGATCGACGACAGACTTATATTCAGCTCTTATGTAGGGTCTGATGTTCTGTCATTCAATCAGTTCGACATGGACATGGGCTGGGGAAACAATTCATATGCGTTGAGGTGGAGGCACATATTTTCACCTAAACTTTATTCGGATTTTAAGCTGTCCTATTCGAGTTTCTTTATAAATATGGCGGCTTTCGGATCTTTCGAATATGAGAATGAGATCGGCGATATCAGCCTTAAAAATTCAAACGAATATTTTTATTCAAACGATTTGATCCTGAAATCCGGTTTCGAAGCCCAGAGATTTTTCATCAGGTACGATCAGTCTTTTGGAGAGACCGATCTTATGGATATAGACGGTAGCTATTACATATATTCTGTATTCGGCGATCTTACAAAAACATGGAACTCGAAATTTACCTTTAAACCGGGGCTGAGGTTCGAGTACAATCCTATGCTGAATGACGATTTTAAACTTATTGCATCTCCCAGGCTCAGCCTTAAATATATGTTCTCGGATTTCAGCTCTGTTACGCTGAGCGGAGGGAGGTATTTCCAGGGTCTGTTCACTGTTCAGCAGGAAAATCAGTCGCTTCAGATAGTTGATAACTGGTTCCCGATCGACGATTCGGTGGATCCGGGGATATGCGATAATTTTGCATTAGGTTACGAAACAACAAGAAGGATCGCCGGAGGAGACTACAGGTTCACGGTCGAGGGGTATTACAAATATATGCAGAACCTTCAGAACTGGAAGGAGACAACTTCATCGACAGACGATGTTATAGAAGATATGGAAATAGGAAAATACTTCGTGAACAGCTATGCCCATGCATATGGAATAGAACTGATGGCGGAGAGGCAGTTCGGAAAACTGAACGGTAATTTATCCTACACATACGGAAGGGTAAGAAAGACCATTGACGATCCGTTAGAGGACAAAGACACTTTCGATGCTCACTGGGATGTTCCGCACAGTTTTAAATCTTCAGTTAATTACAACCTGAACAAAAAATGGTCGTTCGGAACCGTGATAACATTTTCATCAGGAAGGCCTTATACCGAGAACATCGGGTACTATGTTCATATCACGGAGACGGGAGAAGAGAGTATTGTGGCTGTAAAGGGCGAACGGAACAGAATGAGGTATCCTGACTATTTCAGATGGGATATCAGTGCGAACTATACATGGTATTTCAGAAACAGTTCCAAGCTTCTTTTGAACCTGAGCGTCCTCAATCTTACCAACAGGGAAAATATTCAGTCTTACATTTATGACGAACGGGACGAGGACAATACAGTAAGTAAAGATGTATTTCCAATGCTGCCGATACTGCCTTCGGTCAGGCTGAGCTACAGTTTTTAGGAGGGATGATGAAAACTTATATAAATTTACTTGTTTTAACCACTGCGTTAATTACGATAATGTCGTGCGAGACGGGAAGTTCCACCCGGTACGAGGAAAAACTCGCTCTTTTCTGCTACGCCAAGGCCGATTCGACAATAGACAGTCTGTATCTTTCCCGGACAGGCGGGGTGAACGAGAGCATAAATATGGAAAATCTGGGGTTGTCCGGAGCGACCGTGACCCTTTCTGTTAAAGCCCCGTCAGACAGCGTGTACTCTATTGTCGGGATTCTCAGCGAATACCCCGACAAGAAGGGAATATATTTCCTGCCAGAAGCAGATTTTCCGGACAGGTTCATCACTGGATATTGGTACAGGATCGATGTTACGTATAACGATCATGAAGCTATTTATGCCGAATCAGTTTGTCCGCCTGAACTGACAGGTATTATCGTAAAGAATGTTGAGAAAGATGCTGAAATGGTCTCAATTGAAGAGGATCCGTCGGCTGTTGACACTCTATTTTACCGCAGAGGCGAGAGTTTTGATGATATAGAGCTGATGAGATGCAGGTTCGATTCACTTCTTATTCTGGCAGAACATCGGATGGCCTCGTTCAGGATCGTTCCGGACGAGATATGCAGGATCGACACATCTTTCTGGCTCGAGGATACAACGGAAACAGTCTGGGAAGATTATCCGATCGAGACAAGAATATTCAAGGACACTGAAAAATACGGGCACGATCTTACCGACTACTATCTTAGAAGCATGAGCATTTACTGGTACGCCCTCTATCATGAAGGAATGCATACGGTAATATTCTCGGCGACCGACGCGGCATTCAGAAACTATATGGAATCGTTTTACGGAGGGGAGGAAAGATACACCAATGTGATCAACGGCATAGGACTTTTTACCCTCTCGAATTCATCGGCGGTCAGAAACAGGTACAGGATATATGTAAGATCGCTCGAAAATAAATATCCGTAACTGTCTTACAAGTTGACATTATAAGCAAAATCAGTTATATTTACCCCTCTTTGAACACGACCGGAGACGTGGCCGAGCGGTTTAAGGCGCACGCCTGGAAAGCGTGTTTCCGCAAGGAAACGTGGGTTCGAATCCCACCGTCTCCGCAAAGAGGACCGGCTTGTACCCATAGCTCAACTGGATAGAGTACCTGGCTACGAACCAGGCGGTTGGGGGTTCGAACCCCTCTGGGTATATTTAATGAAAAAAGGCAGAAATATCTGCCTTTTTTTTATGGGTCGTTAATTGATTTTGTATTTCTTCGTGACGATATAAAAAATACTTTTTCTCAAAATAATTGCTAGCCTTCTTCTACAATTCCGCCGTCGTCAGAGTCATTGTATGCCGAGTATATTCTGAACGACACTATCAGACATATCGCCGAGAATATTGCTCCAAGGGCAAAAGCAGCGGAACTTCCGTACTGGATCCACAGCCATCCTGTAAGAATCGGGATAATTATCTTCGCTATCTGGTTCAGTCTTGTATATATAACCAGATTCGATCTCTGCTCGTTCGGGGTAGCGAAGTACGAGATGAAACTTTTGATAGAATTGTCGAAAAGGGTTGTCGTACCGTATAAAGCAAGTATACCGAGCAGCACATATTTCATGGGTGAATCTTTGTCAACGAAATCAAAAGCCGAAATAATGAGCACGGCAAAAAATACAACGCTTGCTATATAACGGATCTTCATCGTAAGATCTTCCCCTTTACTCTTCATTATCTCGGTTGCTTTAGCTCTAAGAAAGAATACCAAGGCAGAATGAAGAAGAAAGATTAGTCCGATAAAACCCGGACTAAGACTGAATTTATCAACGAGGAAGAAAGCTCCAAAAAAGATCATGATGATATTGAGTGAGGCAGTAAAAAAAGTGAGTATATAAAAATTGAGGAACTTTCCCCTTATAATAAATTCAACATGTTCCTTTAAGGCTTTAGCTGCGACCGCTTTTTTTGAGCTTAATATTCCTATTACGATCAGAGGAAGTCCAAGTATGCCGTAAAGTAAGAAGTAAAAATATTCCAACGGGAAAAAGCCGCTTTTTGGGCTGAATAGAAATCCAAGTAAAGAAACCAGAAAGTACCCTGAAGCTGTTCCGAGAAGGCTGAAGGCAGATATCTTCCCCATTACCACTGCTGTATATCCGCTGTCAGTGCTGTGTTTAACCAGAGAATCTCTGGTTGTCTCGAAGTACTCGACGCTCAGAGACAGAAGAAATGCGAACATTGCCATATTCATCGTTGCGATCGATACATATTTACCCACGAAGGTGTAAAGAAACGAGAAAGCCGGGTTGTTGAACTCTGCAAAAGCGCAGAGTATCAAGGCAGTTCCTGCCATCGCAACAAGTATCCCCAAAAGCCTTGATTCTGAGATGTATGCCAGAAGTATCGATATTATAAAACCAAAAATCACTGCGGTTTCATTGACTGTGAGAACTATCCCGAAATTAAATGCGTCTAGCTCCAGAACCGATCTTGAAAAATTTATGATGGACGAAAGCCATCCGGCCGCACCGAAAAATGCGAGGAATGAAAGTCTGGCTGCTGTTTTGATCTTCGGATCAGTTCTGTCGTCGAATTTAAAATAGCTGAACATACTCATAATCATCTACCTTCTTATTTTATCCTGATTATTCATTTTCTCTGGGCTTGAATATGATGACTTTTCTGCCTTGATCGTCGTTTCCGAACTCTAGTGTTGCCTGGTCAGAATAAAGATCAAGTTTTGATTTTACATCCTCAAATTCTTTTGCGATCGTTTCTACAATAGCTTTCATCTCTGCCGATCCGTCCGTATTTGTAATATCTTTAAGCTTAGTAATATTTTCAAAAACCGTTTTAAGACCGCTGTCGAGATCTTTGTGTATAGAATTTATCATGGTCAGAATGGTCTCTACGATAGCTGTTCTTTTGATCTCCTTCTGGCTCTGAAGAAGTTCCAGATTCCTTTTCTCGAATTCTTTCTGAGTCTTCAGCAGCTGAGTCGTTCTGACCGAGTTCTCAAGCTGAAGTTCGTAAAGTTTCTTGTATTTGCTGGACTCGTTAGCCGCTCTTATTGAAGTTTCACCCAGCCTTTCGGCTATTGTTTTACCCAGATTCTTTTGGATTCCGGGTATTATTTCATAGATCCTGTAGAAATCGGCTGTGTTTATGAAAATTATTCTGCAAACAGAACTGAAAGCGTAAACATTTGCCGCCCTCTTTTTGTTGCTCACGAGAGCCAGTTCACCTACAAATTCATTTTTACTGCAGTAATTGAGGATGATCTCCTTGTTCAGTTCATCGTCCGTCGTATCTTTCATTGTAGATTTTTTGACAACGACAGAACCTTTCAGGATCAGATAAACGCCGTCAGGGTCAGCATCCTGCTCTATTATAAGGTCTTCCTTCTGATACTCCTTAAGCTGAAAAAAATCGTCTTCCAGATTCTGAAGCTCTTCATCGGGAATACCTTCGAAAAGAAGGTTTCTCTTTAAATATTCCAGTATTTTCGGTGATAGCATAGCTAACTTACCGCCATTCTTCTTATGTCCGGTATAAATTAACCAAATACTTCATAAAAATCAACAATTTTAATTTCATTACTTTCGAAACTGCATAAAAAGTCTTAAATTATATTCAGAATAAAATCTCCGGAGAAAGT
>JAQVNT010000128.1 GCA_028702975.1 Candidatus Delongbacteria bacterium | reverse complement strand
AATGTCACACAGACCGAAGAGAATATGCCCGGATTCCACCAGATGGATCTTTTTGCTTACAGCCTTGCTCTAAAATACGATTTCTAATGTCCGTAATAAAAAAATGCCGCTTTCGGGCGGCATTTTTTTTTTCTATTATTTTCTCTTGAATTTCTTTTTTTCAGGCGGTTTCTCAAACGGCTTTTTATCGGTAAGCTCAACATTAAGTGGTCTTCCTTTAAATTCCGCATCCGAGAATGCTTTTAAAGTTTCTCTGTCATGACTGCTTTCTATCTCAAAAAATGAGAAATTCTTTAAAAGGTCAACTTTTCCGATCTCAATATCCCTGTTTCTCAGGTGAGTAGCGATCAGTTTTATCATGGCAGGTTTGTCGAGGCCGTCCCTGGATCCTGCATTAATGAAGAATCTTGAGAAACTGCCCTGCTTGCCTGATCTGGCAGGTATGAAACTTTCTCTTCCGCTTCCGCCTCTTCCTTTTTCTCTTTCCGTGCTTTTACCGGCAGTCTGAGCATTCTGGTTAAGGTCAGGCGCGTCTTTATAGTATTCAAGAAAACGGTTGAATTCAAGTGAAATGAATTTCTGGATAAGAGTGTCTCTATCTATGTCACCGAGCTTATCATATATATACGGCAGGAATCTTTCTATCTGGACTTTATTCACTTCGACGTTGACCACTCTGTCGACAAGATTGAAAAGCTGCATTTCGCAGATATTTATTCCGCCGGGGACTTTTTTCTGTTCGAACCTGATCTTTGATCTCTGCTCGATCATTCTCAGCTTTGATTTTTCCTTCATGTGAACGACAGATATCGATATTCCGCTTCTTCCCGCTCTTCCCGTCCTACCGCTTCTGTGGAGGTAAATGTCAGGATCGTCAGGCAGGTTGTAGTTTATTATGTGGCTCAGATTGTTCACATCTATTCCCCTTGCTGCGACATCGGTCGCGACAAGAAGCTGAAGGTGACCTGTTCTGAAACGGTTCATTACAAGATCCCTTTGGGCTTGAGAAAGATTGCCGTGAAGCGCATCCGCATTGTAGCCGTCGGCGATCAGTTTGTCCGCGACCTCCTGGGTCTCCTCTCTGGTTCTGCAGAAAATGATCCCGTAGATGTCAGGATTTACATCGGCTATTCTTTTAAGGGCCAGATATCTGTCTCTTGCATGGACAAGATAATAGTGATGCTGGACATTTTCGGCTCCCGCATTTTTCTGCCCGGCCGAGATCTCTTCGGGATCATTCATATAGTTCTTTGCGATTTGCGCTATCTCCCTGGGCATTGTGGCAGAAAAAAGCATTGTCTGTCTTTCGGATTTAGCGGACGAAAGTATAGTATCGAGATCTTCCTTAAAGCCCATGTTAAGCATCTCATCAGCCTCGTCAAGAACCAAAAATGAGATAGCGTCGATCATCAGGCAATGCCTGTTTATAAGATCAAGTACCCTTCCCGGTGTTCCGACTACTATGTGAACTCCTTTTTTAAGAGCGCGTATCTGGTTATCTATGCTCGCACCGCCGTAAACAGCGGCAACAGATATTTTAGGCAGGTATTTTGAATAGCTGTTAAAATCTTTTGTGATCTGCATACAAAGCTCTCTTGTCGGGCATAATACGAGCGCTTGAGTATCTCTGCTTTTTGGATCGATCCTCTGGATTATCGGGAGCCCGAAAGCCGCCGTTTTGCCTGTTCCTGTCTGCGCCAGACCGATCAGGTCTCTGTCCGAAGCGAGAAGGTGCGATATCGTTTTGTCCTGGATCGGCGTCGGCTTCACAAAGCCCATTTCCGAGATGGCGTCGATTATCTCTTCACGCAGTCCGGCTTCCCTAAATTCTTTCATCATTTCCTTTGTTTTTCATTCTGTTGTGTCTTTTTCTTTCATTAATGTCGAGATATTTTTTTCTCAGTCTTATATTCTCGGGTGTAATTTCGATCAGCTCATCGTCTTCAATGTATTCCATAGCCTGCTCAAGCGACATTATTCTGGGCGGAGAGAGTTTTATGGCATCATCAGCGCCGGATGCTCTCACATTGGACATTTTTTTGTTTTTTATCACATTAACATCGAGATCGTCTTCTCTTGAGTGCTCTCCCACTATCATCCCTGTATAAACCTCTTTCCCGGGAGTTATGAACATTTCTCCTCTGTCATGCAGGTTCCACAGAGAGTAAGCGACAGCAGTACCCTGTTCAAGTGATACAAGAACGCCCCTGGTCCTTTTCGGGATATCGCCTTTATAAAATTCGTATTCGTAGAAAGAGTGGTTAAGTATGCCTGTTCCTCTGGTCTCGGTCATAAATTCATTTGAGAAACCGACAAGACCTCTCGCGGGTACTTTGAACTCAAGTCTTGTATAGCCGTCACCACCCTGAACGAGATTAAGAAGTTCGCCTTTTCTGATGCCCAGCTTTTCGATAACTACGCCCGTATATTCATCTGCTACATCTATCATCGCAAGCTCGATAGGTTCGGTAACTTTTCCCTCCAGCTCTCTGTATATCACTTTCGGTTTTGATACAGCGAATTCATAACCTTCTCTTCTCATGTTCTCGATAAGTATTCCAAGCTGAAGTTCTCCTCTGCCTTTCACAATGAACTGGTCGGGAAGGTCTGTTTTTTCGATCTTGATGCTGATATTCGTCTGAAGTTCGCGTTCAAGCCTGTCCCATATATTTCTCGAAGTGACCCATTTGCCTTCAAGCCCGGCAAAAGGTGAATCGTTCACAAGAAATCTCATAGCCAGAGTAGGTTCGTCAACATTTATCAGCGGAAGCGGTTCCTGGTGATCTTTGTCAGTAACAGTCTCTCCAACATCGATCTGTGCGAGACCCGAAATTGAGATTATATCTCCGGCAGAAGCTGTTTTTGTTTCGACCTTTTTAAGTCCTTCATACACGAAAAGTCTTGCGATCCTGTAGAGAACACGCTGTCCGTCCCTTTTTAGAAGCACTACCTCGTCGCCCATTTTAGCTTTTCCTCTGTGGATCTTTCCTGTTCCGATCTTTCCCAGATAATTATCATACTCAATAGCTGAAACCAGAAACTGAAAGGGTCCGTCTTCTTTCCCGTCAGGTTCTTTTACACTTTTAATAATTGTGTCAAGCAACGGGATCAGGTTATCGTTCTCATCATCAAGGTTGTGCTTAGCGATCCCTTTCTTCGCCGAAGCATATATTACCGGAAAATCGAGCTGTTCGTCCGTCGCGTTAAGCTCAACAAAAAGGTCGAATACTTTGTCAAGGACTTCATGCGGGGTACAGTTCGGTCTGTCGATTTTGTTTATGACCACGATGGGTTTCAGGCCCAGCTGGAGAGCATTCTTCAGCACGTACTTAGTTTGCGGCATCGGACCTTCGAAAGCGTCCACGAGAAGAAGTACAGAATCGACCATCATCATTATTCGCTGTACCTCTCCGCCGAAATCAGCATGACCTGGAGTGTCAACGATATTTATCTTATGATCTTTGTAATGAATTGCTGCATTTTTAGAAAAGATCGTGATCCCTCTTTCTTTTTCAATGTCGTTCGAATCCATTATTCTTTCTTCGATCTTCTGGTTTTCCCTGAAAAAACCTGTCTGCTTCAGCGCTGCGTCAATGAGGGTGGTTTTCCCGTGGTCGACGTGGGCTATAATTGCGATATTTCTTAACTTTTTCATGTTCCTGCATGTGTAAATTAAATTAGGGTCGGAATATATTGATTATTTATCATTTATACAATATAATTCTTGGAAATTTTGCGGGGATTTATGATATATCTTTTTCTGGCAATAATTTCGAGCGCTTCAATCGCGGTAATTCTTAAGTTCAGCGAGAACCGGAAGCTGAACAGGTATGCTGTCACTTCGGCTAATTATGTGGCTGCCTTTACGATAAGTCTTTTGATGAATTTCGGGATCGGTGAGATACAGAGAGAAAGCAACCTCAACGCAGTTGTGGGTTTGGGCGTATTTGCGGGACTTCTATACTTTCTCGGATTTATTTTTATTCAGAGAAGCATAAAAGAGAACGGCGTCGGAATTACAGGCGCTGTCTCAAAGATCGGGATAATACTTCCGGTGGTTCTATCGATGATTCTGTGGAAAGAAATACCTTCATCATTTCAAACTGCAGGCGTTGTTCTGTCGATCATGGCTATAGTTATCATAAACATCGATCCCAGAGAGATCAAGTCTTTTAGAAACTTCAACGCAACAATAATTCTGCTTTTTTTCATAGCAGGATCCGCCGAATTCACAACAAAACTGTTCGAGAAGTATTTTGCCTCGGGATATAAGCCGCTTTACCTTTTCGTCATTTTTTTTACGGCTTTCTGGATCAGCGTTTACTTCACTTACTCATCCTGGAAAAAAGGAAAAAAGATAACAAAAACCGACATCGTGACCGGACTTATCGTAGGTGTTCCCAATATGTTCGCATCTTTTTTCCTGATCGAGTCGTTCAGATATTACAAAGCGTCGGTCGCCTTTCCGATCTACAGCTCCGGTACTATTCTTCTTATAAATGTTGCAGGGCTGCTGATCTTCAAAGAAAAACTTAGCCGTAAAAATACCTTTGCGATATTTATGATAGTTGCTGCAATAGTTCTAATGAATATAAGGTAGGATCAATCTCCGCACCAGAGAAATTTCTTCAGGTCGACTTTACCGTCCTCGCTCACTACAACTTTTTCTTTCTCAAGCATATCTTTCTGCTCACGGAACATATTTGGATTAAGTCTGGGAAGTTCACCTTTGGAATTAATGACACGATGCCAAACCAATTTGTGTTTTTCGGACATTGAAGAAAGAATTCTAACGACCTGTCTTGCGCCGTTGGGATGACCGGCCAGCTTCGATATTCCACCGTAAGTCTGAACTTTTCCTCTCGGAATGCTTTTGACGATCTCAATAACGGATTCTGTAAATTGAGTGTACATATAATATCCTAAAATTTTGCAAAAAGTTCAGAAAGTTTCCAGACAGCCTGACCGTATCCGGATTCAATGTATATTCCGATCTGAGCCACAAGTGAGTTTGCGAAAGCGATCTGCGCAAGAGCATAGTAAGCAATAGTAAGCTGTCCGAGGCTGAAGAAACCGATCCCGATCTGGGAAATGTTCACTACCCCGATCCCGAACTGTCCAATTGAGATAATTCCTTTAGCTACTACCGGGGTTCTGTTCCTGCGGTATTTGAACGAAATATGTACAAGCGGTAACCCGAATACTGCAAACTTACTTTTGTATTCCCACCCGAATCCGTCCCAGTCTGACTTTGAAGGCTTGGGGGC
>JAQVNT010000127.1 GCA_028702975.1 Candidatus Delongbacteria bacterium | reverse complement strand
ACCGTAAAATTCCTCAGAGCCCTCTTTACCGATTCTCTGATGCCTTCTTCGTCATCTATAACAAGTATTTTCATTTTCTCCATCGATCCCCTCCGTTTATGTCCTTGGAAGAACAATTACAAATCTTGTGTAAGTCGGCCCCTTTGATGCGTCCGGATTAGTCTCGACAATGATCTTTCCGCTGTGCATTTTAACTATACCGTAGCAAACTGCCAGCCCCAAACCTGTTCCCTTACCCATCGTTTTTGTGGAAAAGAAAGGTTCGAAAAGTCTTTTCTTGTTTTCTTCGGTTATTCCCGGCCCGTCGTCCTCAACTATTAAATAAGCGTTGTCTTTTTCAGTTATTCCGGTGATCTTTATGCTGCCTTCTGATTTGATCGCATCAATAGAATTATTGACCAGATTTACGATGACCTGCGTGATCTGACTCTCGTCAAGTTCAACTTCAACATCGAGCCCTTCAGACTCTAACTTAAGATCTACTCCTCCGGGAATTATCAGGCCCGATCTCGCTGAATTAATTAAATTTTTGAGCAAAACCGGTTTCTTATTGATCTCATTCTTCCTTGCAAAATTTAAAAGCCCCGAAAGGATCGTTTTGCAGCGGTTGGCCTGAGTCGCGATCGTGTCGAGATCTTTATACATCTCTGAATCAGGATCGCACTCGTCTTTTAAGATGTGGCTGTACATGAGCACCACTCCGAGAGGATTATTTACTTCATGCGCAATTCCCGCAGAAAGCTGCCCCATAGTTGCCAGTTTCTCGGAATGTTTTAAAGCTTCCTTCATTGATGCCAGCTCGGAGTTCTTGTTCTCGAGGCTCTCGAGCATACTGTGGAGTTTTTCGATCGTCATGAAATAAACTATCAGCGATACTCCCAGCAGTATAAAGATGGATACTATTAATGAAGCCGACAGAAGATGCCTTATCAGCTGGCCTGTCTCGTCATCCTCGTTTACTATGGCGCAGATATAATATTCAAAATCCGGAAAATAATCATAGGCTATCATCTTCTGCTTGCCGTCGAGCTCCGAAACAAATCTTTTCGTACCTTTCTTTTCCTGAACTATTGTCTTAATTATATCAAGTCCGCTCCAGTCGTTCCCGTCGGCTCTGGGGTTTATTATCATCTGTGCGGTCTTATCGAAAACGAAAGGAAAGCCTGAACTGCCTATCCTCAATTCGTTGAATTTCTTTGAGAGCACCGGAAGATCTTTTTCCTTTGAGCCCACAAAGAGCATTCCGACCGTCTCGCCCCTGTACCTTATTGGTTCATAGCCGGTTATATACCAGTCGTTAACCACATAAGCCCTTCCGAAATAACTTTCACCTTTCTCTATACTCTGAGCTATAGGAGAATCGAATTCTATTACTGTTCCAACGGCTCTATTGTCATTGTCGTTCATGACATTTGTAGATATTCTTACATAACCTTTTTCCGTTTTCTGGAATACCGTAGCCTTACATCCGAGAATGCTTTTAAGAGTATCGACAAAATCGAAATTATTATGGAGCTCCTTATTGTTCAGATACCATTTATCCACCAGGACCTTACCCGAAGAGTCTGCCAGAGAAAAAACGGTTTTTTCTCCCGGGATAAAGAAGCCTTTTCTGTAAAAGATCTCGTTACTTACCCTGAGATCTTTCTTCGCGTTCTCCATTTTGAGCTCGTATTCCCTCTCGAACATCTTCATCAGAGATTCCACTTCAGACTCAAGATTGTTCTGTATCGACTCGTAAAGCGTATCCTTTGAAAGTTCAATAGATGCGTATGTAGTAACCGCTATCGAGATGATTATTATGAGAAGTATCGGCAGAAATATCCTGATCTTTGTAGGAAAATTTATGAATTTCTTCCTAAAATATCTTCTGACCTTCTTGACCTGCTTTCCGGTCTGGTATTTAATTTCTTCATGCACCATTGTTTTTAGTTGTACTCGCTTATTATCTTCTTTACCTCTTCAGTCTTAACATTACCGTAAACCTTATCCCCGATCATCACGACAGGCGCAAGCCCGCAGGCTCCTATACACCTTAAGGTGTTGATGGAAAATTTCCCGTCGGCCGTGGTCTGACCGTTCTTGATCTCCAGTCTGCTTTCAAATTCCTGAAGGACTTTTTCCGCGCCCTGAACATAACACGCCGTACCCATGCAGATCGATATCGGGTACTTTCCTTTGGGCTCCATTGTAAAATATGAATAAAATGTTACTATCCCGTAAACTTTTGAAGCGGGTACTCCGATCCTTTCCGCGATCGCACTCTGCACTTCCTTGGGAAGAAACCCGTAATGACCCTGTGCCTTGTGAAGAATAGCTATCAGCTCGTTAGGATCATCGTTGAATTCAGAGCAGATGCCGGCTATGGTCTTTTTTATCTGTTCTTGTTTCTCGCTGCAGGACATTTTGATCTCCGTAATTTAATTATTCCACGACAATGGCGTTGAATCTGCATTTCTTTATGCAGGCGCCGCATTTAATACAGGTTTCCTGATCTATCAGATGCTTCTGCTTCAATTCCCCCGATATCGCTTCAGCCGGGCACACGCGCTTACATGCTCCGCAGCCCACGCAGTTCTCTTCGATTATTCTGTAGGTGATCAGCGACCTGCACTGTTTTGCCGCGCACTTCTTATTTACAACATGATCGTAATATTCATCATAGAAATTGTCCAGCGTCGAAAGAACGGGATTCGGAGCGGTCTGTCCCAAACCGCAGAGAGAGGTGCTTTTTATAATATTGCCGAAATTCTTCAGCTTGTCAAGATCGCTCAATTCTCCTTTTCCGTGCGTTATTTTGTCAAGTATATTATACAGGACTTTATTTCCTTCCCTGCACGGAACGCATTTTCCGCAGCTTTCCTCTACTATAAACTCGAGATAGAATTTGGCAACCGCGACCATACAGTCATCTTCATCCATCACTATCATACCGCCCGAACCCATCATAGATCCGGCGGCCTTGAGGCTCTCGTAGTCGATCGGAGTATCAAGATGTTTTTCGGTAAGACAGCCTCCGGACGGTTCGCCCGACTGAACGGCTTTAAATTTTTTGCCGCTCTTGATGCCGCCGCCTATCTCGTAGATCAGCTCACGCAGAGTAGTGCCCATGGGCACCTCGACCAGGCCGACATTCTTGACTTTTCCGGCGAGCGCGAAGACTTTTGTGCCTTTTGAACCTTCGGTACCTATCGATGAGAACCATTCCGCTCCCCGGTTCAAGATCGCCGCTACATTGGCGAAAGTCTCGACATTGTTGACATTTGTCGGCTTGCCCATATATCCCTTTTGCGCGGGGTAAGGCGGTTTCATTATCGGCTCTCCCCTGTTGCCTTCCATAGATTTGATAAGAGCAGTTTCCTCGCCGCAGACAAAAGCGCCGGCACCGTATTTCAGCCTTATCTTAAAGCTGAAATCCGAACCCATGATCCTGTCTCCGAGAAGACCGGCTTCTTCGGCCTGCGCTATAGCTATTTTTAACCTCTTGATCGCGAGAGGATATTCCGCTCTTATATATATGTAACCCTCGTCCGCGCCGATGCAGTAGCCGCATATGGCCATGGCCTCCAGAACGGAATGCGGGTCGCCCTCAAGGACAGACCTGTCCATGAACGCGCCGGGATCGCCTTCGTCCGCGTTGCAGATCACATATTTTTTGTCGGATACTGAAGCTGCGCAAAGTTCCCATTTTTTCCCCGTGGGGAAACCGCCCCCGCCTCTTCCGCGGAGTCCTGACTGCTTAATTTTATCCGTTACAGATGACGGCGTATCTTCGAACATACATCTGCCGAGCGCGGCATAACCGTCATACGAAATATAATCTTCTATTCTTTCGGGATCAATGTGTCCGCAGTTCCTCAGAGCTATCTTGATCTGTTTACTTTTCATTGTTAATTTCCTTCTATTATGCAGTCGACTGTTTTACCTTTCATAATGTAATCGCTGATTATTAATCCGGCTCTTTTAACATCCACCTTTCCGAATACGACAGGGTCAGATCCTGGAAGTGTAACTTCTACTGTCGGCTCAGAATGACAGAGCCCGAGGCATCCTGTAGGGATAAGTACGAATTCTTTTGGCTGTTTAGGCATTTCATCTTTAAAGAGATCAAATACCGGGCCGGCTCCCGATGCAATGCTGCAGGTTGCCATGGCGATCTTTATTATTACTTTGGAGGAGTTGGACTCCCGTTCTTTTTTTATACCAGAACTGCTTTTTTTAAATTGCTCGTAATTGTTTATTCTTTCCATTTTTTCCTTCCGGGTTAAAATGCTTATTGCGCATACTTTTTAACATTTTCGACAAGTTTGTCAAGATCGACCGGTTTCTGCATGATAACTTTTGCCCCGAGTGAATTGAGATCGAAGTTCATCTGGCTGGCTCTTGCGATCGAAGAACACAGGATAACGGGTATTTTTATTCCTTTTTCCTGCATGTTCTGAAGGAATTCGAAACCTGAATCTGGCGTTTCCATCATTACATCAAGAACTATTACATCCGGTTTTTCATTTTCGACCTTTTGAAAACCGTCTTTTCCGTTCGTTGCAGAAATCACATCGATACCGTTAGCTTCGAGGATCGCTTTGTAAGCTGCGATGAAGTCAATTCCGTCATCGATTACCAGTGCTTTTTTCTTTCCCATTTTGATCTCCTTTTTTTATCATTTGTTCTTTTTGTTCAATAACTGTTACAAATTTAACAAATAAAAATTGCCGTGTCAAGCTTTTTCTTACAATTTTTATTTCATTTTTATTAATAATTATGTAAAATTAAGCCAAATTTTCGGAGTTTCAAAATGGAAATACTTAAAACGATAGTTCTTCTTTCTCTCAGCAATCTTTTTATGCTTTTTGCATGGTACGGCCATGTGAAAAAAATGAGCACGAAACCTCTTTTGACCGTAATTCTGATCAGCTGGGGTATAGCTTTCTTTGAATATCTTCTTCAGGTCCCCGCGAACAGGATCGGGGGCCGGATAATGAATTTCGGGCAGCTTAAAATACTGCAGGAATCTATAACTCTTCTCGTCTTTGTTCCTTTCTCGCTGTATTTTTTAAAAGAAAAGCTTAATTCGGATTATTTTATAGCCGCAGCTTTTATTCTGATCGGAGTTTTTTTTATTTTCAGGAAAAACTTTTCAGGTGTTTGAGAACTGCTTAGAGTTCAATCCCGGTAATAAGTCCGGCACGGTCACTTAATTTTTTAAGCGCATTCAATACAAAGCCGATCCTCTTTTCTATCGACAGGTCTTTTCTTTCATAGTAATAATATGCGTAATTTCCCATTGCCTGCATTATCCT
>JAQVNT010000126.1 GCA_028702975.1 Candidatus Delongbacteria bacterium | reverse complement strand
GCACCCACAGTGTCCCACACTCCCACGAACTTCACCACCTTTGACGGATGCGAATACATCTTCCTGAACTCCACCGACTTAACACCCTTGGGCGCATAAGCCTCACCGCTCTTTTTATAATGATCGAAAGCCTTTTGAATAAGAGAAGCCGACGGCCTTTTAACGATCCCGCAATTATTGATCAGCCCGCACAAACATCTCACAGTATAAGCACCTCTGCTGAAACCGAACAGATAGATCTCATCACCCTCCGAATAATTCTGAACAATGTAGCGATAATCATCCATAATATTCTTGTGAAGACCCTTGCCCGTTGCCCCGCCGATCACCTTGTCGTAATAAGAACCGATCCCCCAGTCATAGAACACCTGCTGAGGAACACCGTCCGCGCCGTAAGGATCTTCAGTATCGACTAGGACATCAATTCTCCATTTTCGAGATTTTTTTTAACTATAGTTTTCTCACACATAACAATATCAGTAAACTCCAACTCTCATTCTTTTTGAATCTTTTTATGGAATTATTTACCACGTACAAGTTGTATAGGTTCTTTTTTCTTTTTTATGAAGATATATCTACAAAACTATTTCCAAAATCCTAATTTACCCCTAAGCAAATTCTCCACCGGAAGAAACCTGAGTATTCTTGCTTAATGTCAGAATCGGTTTAGTATGATATAATTTGCTTTTCAATACACTTTCAATACATTCACGGCATTGTTCGAATAAGAACTCTTTCCGGTCCGCCGGTATATCATCCGCTTTTCTGTGCTTTTTACTGTCCTGTGCTCCGTAATAATAGAACTGAACGATCTCATTCTTATCGTTACGCTGACAATGACTTGGAGTCAAAGCATCCTGGATAAGATGAAGCATCATACCGAGTGACCTGTATCGTATTTCCTCACTACTGTCAGTATCGAAGATCATTTTATATTCGATCTTATCTTTACCAAACATATTGCTTATAATTCCTTCGTCATTCGCAATAACAGTGTTTGCCGGTACGGTAAGCCTCCCCGCAGCTACATTATTCAGGAACTTGAACCACATCTTCAATTCGTCCGCAGTAATACTTGCAGGCTCGCCTTCTTTCTTAGACATAAAGTGAAGCGAAGTCAGATAACCAAAATGAGACTGATAGAATGCACTGTTCCCGGCGAGCATATCCTTGTTGAAGAAAAGAGTTGAAGTGTCTTTGATATTGAAAATATTCCCATCATTCGTCAGTTCGCAGTAATCATTTACAATTGAACCAATAATGATCTGCTTTTTCTTCTCTTTTGACAGTCTGAACTCTTTTAAGATCTCTTTTGTGTATTGCTGATGGTATTTTGGTAGCATTTTGGGCTCCTTGTCGTTTTGAAAATTCTTTTTGTTTACGGTTTGTATTCTGTTCCATGACATTTTGGACAAGGTGGTAATCTGTCGGAATTGTCATCTAGTCTTACTTTCTCTCCGCATTTAATGCAGACATAAACACCTTTTCCCGGTTTCTCTCCTGTTTTTGACATTGTAGTCTCCTATTCTTCATTATTAGATTTATTACAATTCTCTCGAATAAATTCAGCCAGTTCAACCAAGGCATTATTTATCGAATCTCTGTTTTTGAAAAAAATCATTTCAATATGCCCAGCTGATCCGTGGAAACGACCATCAATAGTACCATCAGCTAAAATTGATAGTGCATATTCTAAATCCAAGTGACCTTGTTTACTGCTCATCGTTTGACTCCTCTTCTTTTTGTTTTAGTATTTTAATTTAAACCGCTATCGGTCAAATGCGATATCATCCTATGTTCCTCAAAAAAACAACTAATCCACCATTTGTACTATGTTCTATCTTTAGGCGGATTAGGGTCATTGCCAGGAGTTATAGTTATTTTCTTTCTTATTTTTCCATTAATTCCCTGAATAGATATTTCCCCACCTCCCTGATTATTCAGCATATTCCTAGCTGCATCAACAGCATCTTGCTGAGTCTGATGTATACTTGATGCCCTGTCTGCATCATTTCTTTGATTTACCCACGTTCCGTCCGTTCTTTGATAAATCATACGATCTTGATCTTTGCTCATCTTCTCTCCTTAATTTTTCTTGTTTTCAAAATACCTATTTCGAAATATTTCCGCAACAATTTTTTCGAAAATCGTTTGTCTTATCTTCCAACTATTTCTTCCAATGTAATATTCCAACGTTATCTTCCAACGTTATTTTCCAACGTTTTTTAGGAATTATCCAAAAGTCTGCTTTAATTTGCGAAAGATACAGAATCGCATTTCTCAAAAAACTGCTAAAAAAACACAAAAAAAAATGCGTGATTTTCTGATTAACTTTGTGCCTGAGGTATAAATAACGACAAAACCGATAAAGTCAAAATTATTGATGAATTTTTATGAATTTTTTCTATTAATGAAGTTTTATAAATACACGAAAAATTGCGGCGGCGACAAATTAAAATCGCGCCTGAGGTCTAAAGGTGGATCGTACTTCTTAACTTTCCCGATCTTGATGGCGTACCCGGTTTTTTTGTCCTTAAAATATTCAAAAAAGAAACGCTTATTGCTCCCGGGAATAGCTTCATTCAGCTTCCAGAGACTTTCGACATCCGTACAGATCACAGAATCGATCTCGAACTCGCCGATAACTTTCCCGACGGGCGATGACGCATAAACCACCACCGTTTTCACATCCGGAGCTTTGAATATCCTGCGCCTGAACTCATATTTCTTTGAGCCGGAGAAGATCTTTTCCGCAAATTCAGGCTTTATTGAGAGGAGGATTTTCATTTTGACAATTTAACTTCTGTACTTTTTACATCAATGTTATCAACTTTATATCTAAACTTTTTCGTCATTTTTAGTTTTGAATCATTGAATATGGCGTAATTAACACCTTTAGCGAGTGAGCTGTTATAAACGATACCGTCATAACCGACATGCTTAATAAATTCGCATAAAAATTGACTTGGAAGGTATTCAAGATTTGCATCCTTGGGATTTATTGGTTTTGAAAGTTCTTCACTTAGCTTGCTTATAAACGGCATATTCTCAAGAATAAAGTTTAATTCGAATTCTCCGTTGAGTAGAAAGGGACTTATGACATCCTTTGGAGTTCGAAGATCTGCTAAAACAAGATCGTCCTTAGCTTGGAATTCTGCCACGGTTATACATTCGTTTTTATATGGACGGATCTCAGAAATTGCTGTATTAATATTCGATGCTAAGTAAAGATATGAAATACCGTAAGGATTTGCTCTGCCGTTCGTTGATAAAATAACTGGCGGTTTTTTCATTTTTTTGCCTGTGAACTCGAATTTATCGTCAATCCTTGCCCGGTAGTATCTGGTTTTGAGGGATTTTTTTATTTGAGAAGTCAAATGAGTAAACAAAACCTTAAGTTCTTCCTTATCATGAATCATCTCAGGGAAAAATCTGTTTTTATGTTTCAGCTCCCATCTGAATTTTTCCCATTGTATTGTTTTTGATACATCAGCTTCTGACTTAGCCTTAAAAAGCTTTTTATTTAGATTATTTTCACCTGTTATATCAGTCAACAAGTCAATCTGCTTTCTCTTTCCCCGAATTTTAAATGTATTCCAATTCTCCTGAAGCAGATCATTTAGTTTCTTACCTTTAGGTTCTTCTTCATATAATTCCAGTACTGGGACAAACAGATCGTAAAGTTCTTCGGGGTTTATTACATTTACATTTTTACTTACGCAGAACGAACAGTCCCCCACCTCTGTACTTATTGTTTGAATATGTTCTTTCAGAAATTTGTCATGAAAGCAATTAGCACAACAATACATCTTACTTTTCCTTAAAATAATCAGCTATGAGTTCTATATGATGCAGCATTGATAATTTTTTTACTAGACCGAGACCGGGATAATGTTGAGTTACATAAAGTTTTTCATATTCTTTGAAAGCTTCAGATTTAAATATCAAGGAATTCTTTTCTTCAGCTTTTTTCATCATTTTATCGAGTGCCTCCAGAAATTTTCCGGCTGGATCCAATGGTGAACCGTTTGTATCTGAAACAAAATGATAGATATACATATCCTCATCGTTATTCAGATAGGTTAAATGAATCGCAACGGCATGAGCAGGACCACCTGTTTCAGAAAATTCATCACCAACGATCAGAAAATCTCCGAATCCGTTCATTCCTTCATCACGGAAGGTTGCATGCAGATCTGAAAAATGTTCGTTTGAAGGATAATCTGCGTTTCTCTGGTTTCTAAAACCGTCCCTGATAAGTACTCTTTTCGTTCCTGCAAAGTTTTTTTGATAAAGCTTGCCTGAAAATCCGTCAATAAAAACATTGGTTTTAACATTCTTTTTGTTCTCAATTATCCTTTTCACTTCACCGGGATTATCATAACCGAAGTGAATCAGTGTGAAATTTTTATCTTTGTATTCCTTCAACAGCTCTGAAAGCAGCCTGACATCCGATTCCGATTGAAGAATGACTCCGATATTGCAGTGTTTGTCACATTCTTTACAAATAATTTCATCCATTATTTGTTTAGTATTAAAATTATTTATGCTTGCTTTTGGATTTACGATCAAAGTAAAATCCGCTTTTGCCTCTTCAAGGCTTTTTACTGCTTTAGTAAGCTGTCCGAATGAATTTTTTACCGGTTCGATTATCGGATGAATTTTATTATCTTTTATAAATTGGGCTTTATCTCTCAGGATAATAAGCTCAAACTGCTTTCCTCTGAAATAAGGGTAATACATCAAATCCTCCGATTTACATTTCCAAAAAAGAACCGATACTTTGACCTAATTTCGGGATCAGGTTTTTAATTCCCGAATTTTTGCCTTTCTTTACGCTTGTACTGACCGCATATGACGACAATGACGAAGGCAGTGAACTGATAATATTGTTCAGGTCGCATTTGCCTGATCTTTTCTTAAGCTCTTTGACCATCGCATCATGAGCCGTTTCAGGCTTTAATGTACAGAATAATTCCTTACATTCTCTGAAAATTCTGGTATTAGGCACATCAGGCACTTTACCAAATGAATTTTTTATGATCCTTGTATATTCACTCTGCCTCAAAGAATCAAATATCATATCCGGTTTAACATTTTTCTTGTTCGATCCTGCTTCCCGCACAGTTTTCAAAGTATTTTTCTTGGTAAGAACAATAATTCCGGCTATTTCAGGTAGCAATTCTTTCAGCTTTCCGACCTGAGTTTCGTCAGTCACAACATAAATATTATCGAAAATATCCAAATAAGCCGCGATCTGATTTTCCAGCCTCTCAAAAGTATCATATTCGGACTTGATCTCATAAACTGCGGATGAACCGTTAAGAATAAC
>JAQVNT010000125.1 GCA_028702975.1 Candidatus Delongbacteria bacterium | reverse complement strand
TCGGGCAGTATCGACCAGTCAGCGGCGGATGAATACCTTAAAAGAATAAAACAGCTTTCGAAAAAGACCGGCAAGGCTTCATATTACTATAATTCCCTTATCAGTTTCGCGATATACCTTTACAGAAGAGGAGAGAAAGATAAGGCTGAAAAATATTTCAGAAGATCGGCTGTCATTTTCAGTGAAAAGAGTGAAAGTATTGAGGAGCATATCGTCAATATGATCTATCTCGCCAAGATCATGACAGAAAAGAAAAAGTACATAGGCGCGGTAAGATTTTTGAACCGGCTTACCGAGATATGCGTATCGAACTCGGTCAGGCTCTATCCGGCCTATATCGAAAATACTCTCGCGGTCATATACAGCGAAACCTTAAGGTACAGAAAATCCAATTCGCACCTGAACAAATGCTTTCAAATAATTGAGTCAGAGAATATACCTGACGCGGTTCTTAAAGCGCACTGCAATAAATTAGCAGGCATAAACTGTGCTAAAATGAACAATGTTTCAAAAGCCGCCAAACATTTCAAAGAAGCGCTCAGGTATCTTACAGCCGTCGGATCACCCGAAGCGGAAAACGATATCGTTGAGATAAAAGATATAATGAAGGGTTTGGCGAACTGAATTCCGAACCATTTTTTTTATTTCTCATTTCATAATATATCAATACATTACGCAATATGACAACAAAAAGCTGAAGGGCCACAACAGCACTTTTTATCCCCTGAAAATGCGGTATGATTGACGCATAAGAATAACTTAGGTATTTTGCTTCCGAACAACAAAAAGGAGGCAAAAAATGAAGAAACTGGTAATCGCGGCGATCATAGCTCTCACGGCATTATCTGCCGGACTTTACGCGGATGAAATATATCAGGACTGGACTTGGATCGGAACTGGATGGGTTTATACAGGTGACGGTGTGGACCCTATACCACCACCACCACCAATCAAAAAATAAAATACTAATAAATAAGAGGTGCCGATATGAGCATCATAACCGACAGCTGCGGAGCCGTGGCTGTCTTTTTTGACCCGAAAGAAAACCCGGATATTTTCAGGAAAGACAGCCGCTACATATTAAAAAAGTTTTATCTCTACGGGAAAAAATGCGCCCTGATCTCCGTCGGCAACAGGATCAGTTTACTAAAGGATCCCGGAGAGATCACCGAGGGCGAGGTCTTGTCTTTTACCTTACCTTCAGACATTGGAGATTTAGTCAATACTATGACGGTCAGGTGGTTCAATAATGAAATAACGCTTAGCGCGAACACAACAACAAGGAAAATCATAAATGCGGGAATTGAGATCGGTAATATATGAAGCGATAAGTTCGGGGAACACGCTTATTTGCGATCATTATTTTTCTGAAATAATAAGAGAACCTCTCATACTTGAGGTATTCCCGGTAAAACTTGACGGGGACTTTCTTGTATGCTACGATCTTTTAGCCAGACAGCCTTACGCGATCTATCTGAAGAACATCATTATGGTCAAAAACGGACAAAAAAGAAAGCCTGACATACCGGAACATTACTGTATAATAAGCGAATAAATTAACCTCTCCCCGGGAACGCCGTTTTTTTACTCCCACCTCTATCAAAAAAACGGCGTTCCTTTCTTTTGATTGCTTTTGCTATTTGGAATCGGGACGGTATATTATTAAATTAACATAAAAATGGAGGCGCTTAAAATGAAAACCTTAATTCTTATTCTCATATTCACATTCTCTCTTTTTGCTCAGCACGACTGGAGCGAACCTGTACAGTTGTCGGAAGTTGGGATACCGGGTGAAGTGTTGTATTATGATCCGATTACAGCATGCACGGGTGATACATTGAATACTTCATGGATAAAAGCTTTAAAGCATCCTGATCAATATTTGTATGCAACTCAAATTGAGGTAAGGCAGTCGTATAATGGTGGCATATACTGGCAAGATACTGAAAATATCACACCTGAATATACTGAGTATTCTCATGATAGAATATTTCAATTGAAAGCAGTTTGCGATTCATATAATAATCTCTATGTGTTCTACATGAAAGGTCTTGGGTTCGATACAAACAGTGTGATTTTCAAGAAGTATAATGGATTGGAATGGAGCGAAGCGGATACTCTTACTTCTCTTGCAAGTAAGGATCTTCAGGTTACTGTTGATAAAGTAGATAGGATTTATGTTTTCTGGACAAGAAATGGTTACCAGTACTACACATACTCAGATAAGAGTGTTACAAGAGTATGGTTAGAACCTATGATGTTTGAGAACACAGAACTTAACACAACAATTACAAACAGTAATTTTGTTTTTGATGAAGATAATAATTTATACATCACAGGGAACCTTACTGGAGATTTTAAAGGATTAAGGCCGGGGTTATTTTCATATAATAAATCCGAAGAAAAATGGAAAGATATTGAAGAAATAGGAAGCTTTACAGCTACATCAAGCGGATGTGCTTTAGTCTTATTATCTGATAGTACTTTAGTCACAAATGTTTCTGTGGGACAATATATAGATGAGGGATATAATTATATCGTATCTAGAAAGCTTGATACTCCAACATGGTCACAACCTGTTTATTTAAATCAAAATACTAATATTTATTCAAAAAGAATGTTCACTGATAGCGTGGATAACATTCACCTAATTGAACGATATATTATTGATTCTAAATCTGAGTTAATCAGTTGTTACACAAAAGGAAATATTTGGAACACTGATACAATACAGGCAGATGATGTATATAGTTATAATTATTTCGGAGCTGTTAATTGTAATGATAAGTTACACTTATGTTTTAGTAGAAGTGATCACTATGATCCCAATTACAATACTACAAGTATATTTTTTCAAACCAAGCTAATTGATACAGGCATTGAATATGATCCTCAGACTATTCCGAAACTGCCTGTACTTTTTCAAAACTACCCAAACCCTTTCAACAGCTCAACCCAAATTATTTATTCTATTCCACAATCCGGAGAAGTAAAACTATCCGTATTCAATTCAAAAGGAGAACTTGTAAAAGACCTGATAAACTCAAAGCAAAATAAAGGACATCATTCGGTAATGTTCGAAGCAAATGACCTCAACAGCGGAATTTACTATTATAGGATTGAAGTTGACGGAATAGTTAAAGAATCAAAGAAAATGCTGTATCTGAAATAGTGACAATGATATAATAAAAGATGGAGGCGCATATGATATGAATCTCCCATTATCACCCGTGACTATTACGCTCTGCAAAGCTGTAGTTACGGTTCTGACTGAAAACGGGTTCCGTCCGCGCCTCCGTATTGAAATATACGGATAAACGGGTGGATACTCAAATGTGTAAAATCATGAAAAAGGAGTATCACCATGATGAAAAAAATGTTACTGATGCTGATAATTGCGACATCACTTATGACTGTTGCGAAAGCAGCAGAAAAATACGCGGTCCTCATCACGGGGGACTATGAGGCAAAATCTTTGAGTGAAGAGAAAGAAGAAGGATCTGACAGAGTTTTTATGAAGGAACTCTGGAACGATACATACCTGCAGTGGGAATTACTTGTGGATAAGAAAGGTTACAAACCGGAGAACATCATTGTATTGTATAGACTTGGTAAAGATTACTGGCAAGAATTAATTGATGCCGGCGAGACAGCACTGCATGAACGTTATACCCCGCAACACTTAGGGTTCTCGTCGAATTTCCAGATCACGAATTTCCCGGCAACGAGGAAGAGCCTTGAGGAAGTTAAAAGGATATTGCGTGATGAAAAGCAGATAAACGAAAATGACTTTCTGTATGTGTGGACATTCGGGCACGGGGGTAGTGACGGTGTTGAAACTTCATATCTCTGCATGCTGAAAGATACATATTGGATAGATCCCATCACCGGTGAAATTCATCAGGGGGAATGGGAGCAGGATAATGTTTACGATTACGATTTTGCTGAGTATTTCGTTGATCTGCCGGCTGTAAAGAAAGTTTACAGCATGGCTCAGTGCTATGCCGGCGGGTTTAAGGATGACCTGACATTAGGTGAAACGGCGATGAATGTCTTTTTCGACTGCGCAGCGGATGTATTGCATCCGGCTAAAGTAGCGGATAATTATGCAAAAGGAGTCCTTTCTGTACCTTATATGGAAAAAGAATTTTTTTCGTCGCAGACTTTTCTTCATTCGGAATACAATTTTCATAAATACGGATCTTTAGCAGGAGAGAATCCTCAGTTCCAGGATTATTATCATTTGGGTGAAGGCAGCGTACCGGCCGTTTACTTTAATGAGGCTGACGGAATGGATGACGATCCTGCCTTAAGCCATATTGACGGAGTAATATCTGTTGAAGAAGCCAGAATATGGAATATTACTCAAAACACTCAGATCAGCGCGACACACTCAGAACTCGAAAATCCTGATCATTCCGATCCTGCGAATATTGGATATCACACATCGCTGGAATATCCTTCTCTGTTGTTTAACGAATGCAGCGATCCTGCCTCCTATTTATTTTCCGACCCCGACGGAATAAGCGGAATAGTTGGCATCTCTCAAACATTGGTATTGGATCCCGCATTGCAGTTAAAATTCAATAATTCTGAGACGACATTACTTGACGATAAAGTCATTCAGATACCGAGCGGAGCAAGTTTATCAGTATCGAATTCATACTTAAAAGGTTTCGGGTTCGATAAAGAAGCTGTCAAAGGTGACGATAGTGATTATTTGTTAGGTAACGGGATAAGTCTCAGAGGAGGTGATCTGATGCTTTCTTCGTCTTCATTGACAGGAATAGGATTTCCTAGAGCACAGGGCGCGCAGATATCTGTAGGTGAAGAAGTTGTTTTTAATAATATTTATCTTGAATTGTTGCTAAATTCTGTTTTAAAATCCGATTCGTATGGAAAAATATCTCTTGATCAGAATACAAATATAATCGTTTATAACGGTACAGTTGATAACTTGACACTTTCAAATAACGGGAATATCATCTTAAGAAATAATTCAGTTATACAAAATTCAATTGCCTATAACAATTCAGGATCATCTGTCACAATAGGCGCTGCTTCAACAGTGAGTATAACATCCAATTCCTTCATTACATTTGAAGAAGGTTCTTTGCTTGAACTGTCAGACAATTCGGTTCTGATCATAGAAAGCGGTGCCGGACTTGTGATACAGGAAGGCGCTCAACTCAGTCTCGCAGAAGGCGCTCAGATAATAATCAGGGATGAAAGTTCATTAACCGCTAACGGAACGATTTTCACTTATACTGGAGAAACAGGTAAGTGGACTGGAATTGATTGTGAAGTAGGCAGTTCAATAACGCTTGTCGGC